>DASQUV010000100.1:0-62820 GCA_035641095.1 Nitrososphaeraceae archaeon | reverse complement strand
AGCAGATCATGTATCTTTGAAAGAAACATATGCTAAACTCTCTCACTGATCTATTCTTGTTCGTAATCAGCTGATACGTACAATTTGATTTGGAGATACCTCTCAAGCTTCTTTGCCAGCAACTCGTCAGGCTTCAATGCACCTGTCTCTACCTTCTTAAGGAGAGAAGCCTTTTCGCTCATCTTTATGCCTAGCTGTTCGTGGGTAAACCCCTTTTTCATACGCGCCTCTCGGATCAACCTTCCAAAATCCTGTGACAGTAACATATTGTCAGTAAGCTGGATTCTATTATGAGGATATCCTCGCGTTGTGAGTACTGGTCGGTTTTTGGTAAGAGGTTGGCGAAATGTTGATTGTGTAGAAGATTTAATCGGTGGCTTATTAGTTTTAATTATCCCTGGATTGTAGGGCTTTCCGCGTCTAGAACATTGAGGACATACCCTAAAGATCGTTCCTTCAATCACTACTTCCTTACGATTCTCGTTAACCTGTCGCCCGCATACCTCGCAAAAAGATGTTGATGACGGCGATGATGGCAAGTTTAATAGTCCCTTAAATTAACCTGTATAACCTTTCTTTAAAGTTTGCTGGACCGTCATATTGAGCACGATCTCTGCGATATCACTCGAGTATTCTGCTACTCTTCGAAGGTTTTCAGTTATTATCTTGATTCTATAAACATCATTCATATTCCTCAAACTGCTCAGATCGTTCATAATTGACTTTTCTACATAGTCTATTTCTCGCGCCTTCTCAATCGCCTTGTCGGCTGAATTATAATCCTGTTTAAACATAGACAGACATGCTTCATCCAATACTCCCAAAGCAAAATTGCTCATAGCAGTAATCCTTTTCACAATATTAGGATTAATCGGTTGTCTAGAATCTATTAGCTCTTTAGCTATTAACACTGCATGGTCTGCTATTCTTTCTGCAAATTTAGTAATCAATCTATAACCCAAGCAGCTCCGAGAGTCTTGCAAACCAATTTCACTGAGTAAATACTCGTTCTTAATTGCAATATTTAACTGCCTAACTATGTAAAAGCTAAACCGATCAACTTCATCATCTGACTTAAGTATCTCTTTAGCTAGTTCCATATTGTTCTCCTTCATTGCCAGCATGACGTCAGCGTGCATCGATTTGGCAATAAGAATCATTCTCTTGAATGCCGCGTCAACTGATAAGTCTAGTAAATTGATTAGGACTTGCAAAGTCATTCCACTGGCTGAGTCTGCAATAATCTCTGTCCCCATCAAAAGTCTTCGCACTAGATCTTTAATTACTTCTCGTTGGTCACTAGTTAATCTGTTGATTTCTTTTGGAAAAATGTGAATCATGTGGTAGCCCAGGAAATAGAGGGAAACCAATTTCCTAGCAAGATAGTATGGATTGTTCTCCTTCAGTACTTCAATAGTAGCTTCCCTCTGTTCCTTTATCGATCGGCGCGAGGCAGGCGAGATCTGCAAGAATGAATTTCCCTGTCTCGAAATTAAGACATGATCTCCTTGTTTGAGTCCTAGTTCCTGAATCCATCTCTTGGGTAAGGATACGATAAAAGATGATCCTCCTGTGTACTGTATCTTCCTGGTTTCTTCCCTTTGATCAGAAGACTGCCTATTTTCCCTCGATGTCATCCTAATACGGCTATACCCTAGTACGGCTAACTATATATTTGTATTTTTTCCTATATAGATCTTCTAATCAAAAACACATTTATCCAAATATTCCAGTTAAAATCCCATTGGACCCTATTCCTGTGGACCCCCATGAGAAAATCAGCCATCATTTGAATGCATTATTCGGTGCGTACTTTGTCCTCCCAAAATCAATTGACTTTGAGTTTTCGAGAAGAACAGGACGCATAAAGAGTTTTAGCTTTGACAATCAACTGGCTGGGACTTTGAGAACGGACGGCGGAATAGCTTTAACACTATCAGGAGCAGAGATATTGATGGGGAACCCGCTATTCAAAACTAATTGCGTAATTCCAATCCAGGAAGCTGTTCCCTTCGTTAGCAAAGGACGCTCGCTTTTTTGCAAGCACGTAAAATGGTGTGGGTCTAACGTTAGAGTTGGGTCAGACGTCGTAATTATTGATGATAACGAAAAGATTTTGGCAGTAGGACGAGCAAGAATTGCAGCAAATATGATGAAGGGGTTCGATACTGGGGTTGCGGTTAGGGTTAGACAAGGAATAAAAAGCGGGACAGTACAGAAGGATTTGTATGATGCGAGGCGGTAACCGCGAAATGAGAAGAATGTTAGATAAGATGGGACTAGAGATGAAAGAAATGGGCGAAATTGAGGAGGTCGTTATTCGAACAGAAACAAAAGAACTCTATCTTATAAAACCGCAAGTGGTTGAAATGAAAGGAAAGGATAGTACAATTTTTCAGGTAGTTGCAACAGATATCGAAGAAAGACAAAAAGAAGTTCCATCATTCAGGGAGGAAGATGTTGTGCTGGTAATGCAGCAGGCTAACGTCAGCAAGGATAGAGCGATCCAAGCACTTACCGATTCAAAGGGCGATTTGGCTCAAGCAATAATCAGTCTGACAACTTAATTGTAACCCCACTATCATCAGACGTTGATTCTTTCAGCTAAGGATAAGTAAGTCCTCGTGATTTATTCTGGATCTTTTTTACTATTCTAACAGTTTTTTATTGATCAGGCTTAATGCACGTCTTGGATCTGCTTTGCCCTTAGTAAGGTCCATAACCTTTCCGAGCAGATAGTTGGAGACACTAGGATTCTTTTTTGCATCGACCACGGCCAACGATTCGGTCTCAAAGACTTTTTCAATAGATTGTAAAATTAGGCCCTCGTCATCAATTTTTCTAAAATTAGTCTCATTTTCACTTGAAGTGATTAGTCTGCCCGATACTACCGCTTCATATAGGATTTGTTTTGCAGTTTTTCTGTTGACAACCCCTTCCTTTATCATCCTCGCTATTTCAGCTAGTTGTTTGGGAGTCATCTTTATGTTCCTTATTGTAGATCCAAGTTTCTTAGAATTGTCATCTGCATAGCTCATAATATCGGTCACAATGATATTTGAGATTTCTTTGGGCGCAAAGTAAATCTTGAC
This sequence comes from Nitrososphaeraceae archaeon, assembly GCA_035641095.1. Classification (GTDB taxonomy): domain Archaea; phylum Thermoproteota; class Nitrososphaeria; order Nitrososphaerales; family Nitrososphaeraceae; genus TH5896. Next base: position 59,728 of record DASQUV010000100.1, on the reverse strand, counting down.
CGATTCCTCGAAGTAATCTGCTAGATCTTTATGTTCTATTAATACTTGTGAGACATGTTCTGTGAGTTTATAATAATTGATGAACCGTTGCTTCCGTGCATCTGGAAGTTCAGGCATTTTCGAGTGTAATTCATTCAGGTAATCTTTGTCGATCTCAATTGACGGTATGTCTGGTTCGTAAAAGTATCGGTAGTCTTGTTCCTCTTCTTTGGTCCTTGACTGCTTGGTTATTTTTCTTTGTTCATCCCAATGTCTGGTTTCACCCCGGATTTCCATTTCATAATTAAGCATAGCTTTTTGCCTAGTCATTTCGAACTTAAGTGCCTTTTCCACATCTCCAAAAGAACTTACATTTTTTATCTCAACTCTTCTTGAATTGCCAACGGAAATATTCGCGTCGCATCTAACGGCTCCTTCAAGACTCGTATCACAAACTCCCAAGTGTTCAACTATCGATGCCAATTTATTCAGAAATAATCTAACATCTTTTGGATCATTAAAATCTGGCTCAGTCACAATTTCCACAAGGGGTACTCCAGCCCGGTTGTAGTCGATCAGTGAACCTGAGCTACCTTCCACATACGATAATCTACCAGGGTCCTCTTCGAGTTGAACTCTACGTATTCTGGCTTCTCCTTGTCCATATCCCAACAATCCATTTGTACCAATGCTGGTAATTCCATAGGCGTTATATTGGGTAAGTTGGAAGTTTTTAGGTAAATCCAAATAGAAGTAGTTCTTTCTATAGAATAGTATAGTGGACGGAATAGTACATTCTAAAGCCATACAAACCATTGCCGCTATTTCTATTGCTTTCTGATTCAGTAGAGGCAGAGTGCCAGGAAACCCTGTACACGTCGGGCAAATATTGGCATTAGGGCTGTATTCACGATAGTTACAATGGCAGGAACAAAATAGTTTGCTCTTTAAACCAGTCAATTGACAATGGATCTCTAATCCAATTCTGGTACCGTGTGTAGATATCATAATGGAGTTCTCACCTGAATTTTGGCTGTTCGTTCAAAAAGTAAAGCTGCATCAAAAATCTTCTGTTCTTGAAATTCATCTGACATAATTTGGAGGCCTATGGGGAGACCATTGCTAAACCCAGCAGGTATTGAAATTGCAGGCATTCCTGTAAGATTGGAAACAACGGTGTCAATATCTACATAATATAACTTAATAGGGTCACCTATTTTTTCGCCAATTTTAAAAGGTAGTATAGGCATAGTAGGGGCTATTATGACATCATATTTGGAATACAATGACTTAAACTCTCGTCTTAATAAGGCTCGTACTTTTTGTGCCTTAAGATAATAGCGCCCATAGTATCCTGAGGAGAGAACATATGTGCCAACGATAATACGTCTTTTGACTTCTTCGCCAAAATTACTTCTTACTTTTGCAAAATATGAATTCCATTCGTATCCTTCAGGATCCATTTCGAATCCGTAGCGAATATTATCGTAACGTGCGAGATTACTACTCGCTTCCGCCATAGCGATAACGTAGTATGAAGCAAGAGCATAATCCAGAGAGTCTAATGATATTTCCTCGCAAATGCATCCTGCTGAGGAGAGTGTATCCATCGCAGAATAGATACACTTGGAAACTTCTGGTTGAGCGTTTACTGTCAAATTGCTTAGTAAGGCTATCTTAAGACGATTTCTAGTTGCTTTGGTAGAATATGGCAAAGCCACTGTACGTGTGGTATCATCATAAGGATCTACTCCTGAAATTGCATTCATCAATCTGACAACATCTGATACCGTTCGACCAATTGGACCAATTTGCTCCAGGCTATTTGAATAGGCTATTAAACCATATCTACTAACCGAACCATATGTGGGCTTGAATCCTACTACTGAACAAAAGCTAGCAGGACACCTAACTGAACCCCCAGTATCTGATCCTAATGACGCCGTGCACTCAGCTGCTGCTACAGCAGCCGCACTACCCCCTGATGATCCGCCAGTGACATAATCTAAATTCCACGGATTTCTTGTAGGCCCGAAATTACTAAATTCAGTGCTTGAACCCATCGCAAACTCATCTAAATTCAATTTTCCGATAATGATTGCATCGCATTCTTTCAATTTTTGAATTACAGTGGCGTCATATGGTGGGATATAATCTGCTAAAACTCTTGAAGCGCATGTTGTTCTTAATCCTTTAGTGCTTATGTTGTCCTTTACACCCACTGTAATACCTGCCAAATGTCCAACTTTCTCTCCTTTACGGATCTTGCCGTCTATTCTCCGTGCAGATTCTACAGCCCCATTAGTATTCACATTCACATAGGCTCTGATATCGACGTCTAGTTTTGCTATGCGCTCCAGGGTTTGGGATACATATTCCTCCGCGGAAAAATGTTGATTTCTTATACCGTCTGTAACCTCATCGATCGAGATATCATATAGTTTACTCATTTTTTCACATCACTTTTAGGTCCTTTCAGATATCCATCCTTTCGATTCCTGGTTTGGGGTAGGACTTTCTCTCTAAAATCCTTTGATTGATCGATACGTAATTTGCGCACCGACTTAGTCAAGAGAGCAGGTTCCACAATATCTAATGCTAAGCCATCCAAGATATCAAAATGGCGAATAATTCGATCGATTTGAGATTCGTATCTTGTTAGCTCTTCCTCTGATAGGTCTAACCTTGCAAGCCATCCTAAATGCTTTATTTCTTCCTTCGAAACCATTCCTATTTAATTCACCTCATTCACGGAGTAAGACGATCAATATCCCGTGGATAGAATGTAGCGTCTCGGATATTCTCGATATTAAGTAGAACCATCATAAGTCTTTCCAAGCCTACTCCGAAACCTGCATGAGGTGGAACACCATAATCAAAAACTCGAAGATGGAAATCAAACAATTCAGTGTTTAGCCCTTGTTTTTTCATATTTCCTAGAAGAGACGCCTTCCTATTTATTCTGGTACTGCCAGAGGAGATTTCAAGAGGGCCAAACATTAAATCGAAAGATTCACAAACCTTATCAGACTTGGAAGTCGGTTTTACATAGAATGGTTTAATGGCAGTAGGCCATTCTACTATGTAATAAAAACTACCGGTGTTGAAGACTTCATCTGAAAGTCCTTTCATAATCTGAGGGTTGATATCGTCACCCCATCTGATACGTTCACAATGTGCTTGAAGTTTATCGACAATCTCATCGTATCTGTATTTTGGGAATGGTATCTTGATGTTAGGCAATGTGCATCGCATACTTTGCAGATCATCACGGTGTCTGTCATTTATCGAGTTGACAACGTGTTTTATCATTGTCTCTAGCAGGTTCATAAGATCATTGTAATCTGCGAATGCTTGTTCAACATCAATCGAGGTTGCTTCTGATAAGTGCCTTTTAGTTCTTGATGGCTCTGCCCTGAAAATAGGTCCAATCTCGTAGACGTTCTCAAAAGCCATTGTTAGCTGCTCTTTATACAATTGGGGACTTTGTGCCAAGTATGCCTCTTTATTATAGTAAAAAATCGGAAACAGGGCAGCTCCCCCTTCAGTAGCTGTTGCGATCATCTTTGGTGTGTTTACTTCAATAAACCCTTTCGCATCAAGGAACTCTCTAATAGAACTTAGTACAGTATGGCGAATTCCAAAAGTGCTTCGCAAATAATTTCGTCTTAAATCTATAGCTCTAAGATCAAGGCGAGTATCAACACCTACAGTGGGTTTATTTCCCTGGATAGTAAACGGTGGTGCTTGTTTAGTGAGTGAGAATATTCTTACCTCGCTGGGAATCACCTCTATTCCATTAGGCGATCGATTCTGTGCTCGGACTTTCCCCTTTATCGCCAAAGACGTGTGTTCCTTTACATGTGACAATTGATCCAGAACTTCGTCCGAACATTCGCCTCGCTTTGCGGTTACCTGTATCTCGCCTAGTCTATCTCTTATTATAACAAATTGAATATTACCGTGACTCCTTGTGCTAGAAACCCATCCCATCACTGTGATCTGCATGGTATCTAAAGTAGGTAGAATCTCTTTGGAATAATGGGTTCTTCTCCAATCACCTAAATCCTGTTCATGCAATAATTCGCTCAAATTCAAAACCTTGACGATGCTTAAGCTTGTATTAATAAGTTTAATTTATCTTTTCACGTATGATCCATCAGGCAAGTATGTTTGTCTCTGCACTACCATGGTCGAACACAAAAATTCAGAAATACGCATATATATTTATATTCAATATCTGGAAGCTGAGGTGAAATCTAGTGTCTATCGAACATAGTGATCGTGGTAATGAGGATATCGTAACTACTGCAGACCGGGGAACTAACGTAAATGTTGTAATCTCCATAGGTGACATACGTGTCCAATTTAATGGATCTGCAGATTCGGTTATGACTTCCGTGATATCCTTTTTGACAAAACAAATTCCCACACTGGAACTAGCAAATAGGATCTCACTCAATTACACTATCACTGAACTTATTCATTCATACTCAGACATCATTAAAATAACCCCTGAAGGTCCTCGGATAATTTCAATATTGGACGGAGTCGAAGTTAGAAAGCTTCCAGACAAGCAGACCGTTGCCTTGCAACTGGTAGCTTCCCGTATTGCGAAGGGATTAGGCAAGGCTGAGGATGACAAATTAAGTATGTCTGATCTGCAATCAATGACAGGTCTAAAGTCTAAATCAATTAGTTCAAGGTTGTCCGAATTAGTTAAGTTAGGATATGTACAAAGAGACGCCATGGGTGATGGCGGTGAATTGCCTGGATATCGAATCACCACCACAGGAATTAATTGGCTAAATTACATGATTGCTAAACGGAAAAAAATCCAAGGAACGGAATAGCTATTACCTGAACCAGATAAATTCAAGTCGTCTTCTGTAAATAAACATAATTGCGGGCGGTTCCATTTCGAATTATGATGCCTTCTCTAACCATGTCGGTAAGGGAATGCGAAACTGCCGTTCTGTCGTAGCTATAACCCCTTCGCAGTAGCTCTTCATGAATTTCTGCTAGTAGCCGCTGAGTGATAAAATACCCTTCTTCCCACAGTATTTCCAGAAGTGTTCTGCATGTCATACCCGTTTTATGCGGTGATTTTCTTTCTCTTCTAATTCCTCCTTTATCAGAAGGAATTGTGTTTGAATCTAATAGCATCTTAATATTTTCAATCTGATTTTGCAGTTCGCCAATAGATACAGCATTCTTTTCATCTAACGGACTTGGATGATCGATACTATCAAGGACGTTTTGAACCACCTCCTTGACTTTATTTTCTGCACATGTTATTTCGACTTCCCATCCATTGTGCTTCAGTCTGATCTTCACTTGATTCGACTGAGCAGATATTGGCAGGGAGCTATCATTCATGTTGAACAAGCAACGTTGGAAAAGTTCACACTGATAAACTTGTTCCTTTTCATCTTGCGCATCTTGCGCAACATTAATTAACTACGGTTCGCAAGTATTGTTGATCAATATGAATGCAAATGCGCATTTAAACTTCTATCTTCAGAAGGACTGCATAACAGAATTTGAAAATACTTTCAGAAAATCGATGAAAATGTGTTTCTCAGATCGACTGGAAGGAATCCTTAAGGGGAGAAGAATTATTTTTGACTCAATTGAGCAAATTACTGTCCCAGTGCGAAGGGATGGGGGCATTGATCAGGCCTGCACCGTGACTCCAAGGGTCATTCATCCAAGTGAGAAGGTAACCGTCATTGGGGCTATAGATTCCAGTGTCGTTCATTTAGCGAGGACAGACGAAGGAAGGTTATATGCTGCAAAATCTGGAGTCGTGATATCGTCTGGTAGAAGAATTCGACACCATGTCAGGCTCGGCCCCATGCTCATCTATCTTACTGAGGAATTCTTGTGTAATTCCAAGATAGATCATAATTTAGGAAATCTATTGCTCGTTGACAGCAGCATCGCTAAACGTCTTATTAGGATTAGATTAGAGAGAGCAATTCAATTAGTTCTCTCCAGCCGGTTGAATAATTCAATCGTATTAATTGATGGTGCTCTGAGGCCCTCCTTATTTGAGGATAACAACTGTAATATCAACAGAGTAATTGAAGTGTCCGCTCTAAGTAATAATGACGTGCTGGGCTTGTCTAAACACACGAACATGACAATTCTTAATCAATTTGAAAATTTACTTAAAGCAATGCCTTACTCATCTTACGTCGACGCGAGTTGCGTGATAAAGAGTTTGGCAAGAAATACATTAGGCAATAATTTGCTAGTGAAACTTGGAAAGAATGAAAGTGAGTATGTCTTCCGAGCGGACATATGCTCTGCGAATGGTAACGATTTGGAATGTTTAGAGAAACTAATAGGGAATGACATACTCTTTCGTAGCTATCCAGAATCACTCAGGATTGCACATCACATTTCAACTTTCACAACTTCAGATGTCTCATCATTAAAGGGATTCATAGCAAGGAATTATGGTGCTGAAGAGGTTGATCAAACTGCTACTAGAAAAAACATTTTGGGGGTTTCATTTGTTTGAAAATCTTGCAAAAGACAAATGATGAACTGATACTGTTGGCAGTAAAATCAGAAAAGGTCTGCAGAGGCGACTACTTTCTAATTGAGGATACTGAAATAAAGAGGGAACTGATAGTTCAAGTGTACAATGAAGAATACCTATCAAATCAATCTATTATTGAAGACATAATCAAAGATGAAGTAATTCGCGCAACTAGTCCTGGAGTATCCTATGATCCCTTAGAAATAGGGTTATTATCAGGCATAGTGCGCGATTCGAGACTTCTCAAGGCCAAAATAAGAGGTTCCTATACTGGTGCAAGTACCAATGTGTCTAGTGATATTACTTGGTTACCTTCGAGAGTAAATTCGAAGATTAGGCGTCTCACAATTTCTGAACTAAATCACATACTCAACAGAGATGGCGAGTCTCCCATTTCGATTGGCTTAGTTGATAGCACCCAAGATCCGTTTACCATATACGCTGAAGACCTTGATGGCAGACTGAACATAATTGCAGGTAAGAAAGAATCCGGGAAATCACATTTGTCAAAATTACTCGTCAAGTCTCTCCTAGAACATGGAGCATTTATCCTCATATTTGACCTTAATAACGAATATACAGGATTAGGAATTAAGACCAACGGATTACGGTCAAACATCGAATCGAAGATTGTTCTCCTTGAACCAGGGAAGAATATGCGATTTTCATTAGAATATTGTGGTAAACCGTCTATATCTTCCATGCTTAAGAACGCATTAGATTTACCTTCTACATCTTTGCGTGAATTCCTCAGAATTTGGGACAACCTCTACAATAGACATGCACTAACATTGGAAGGATTTTCAAATGCAATTAACAATTGGAATTTCAATGATCTTGTTCGTGATGCACTCCTATCTAGGTTTCATACGATGTACAATTCAAGGCTGTTTCTTAATACCGAGAAAAATGATGAATATGAAGGATTAAGATTCGAAAATCTGATTTCCAATAATGTCGATGGACTGGCTATGATCGTGAATATGGGAACTTTTTCCCCTACCATAAGGCATATGATCGTAGAGTTGATACTAAATAAATTGGTTGAGTTACTGGGGAATAATGTGATCCCACCCATATTTCTCTTTGCAGAAGAAGCTCATCTCTATATCAAAGAGACTTACTGGGATGACATTATCACGAGAATGCGTCACTTTGGGATCTATTCTACGTTTATTACTAACCACCCAGAGGCATTAGGAGAAAGCATCCTGAGGCAAGTTGACAACATATTTCTGTTTAACTTCATAAATGAATCCGACTTAGAAAGAATTTCTAAAATTTCCCTAGTTGATAAGGATACAATCAAGTCAATAGTTAGAACTTTGCCTCAAAGGCATTCACTCTTGATCGGAAAAATGGTTCAGGAACTTCCAATAGTAGTTAAAGTTCCTCAATTGGACATTAAAACCTACGGTGAAACTAAAAAATTCTTTAGAAAGAAAAGCCCTACTATTATATCTTCTAAATAACCGCCTCGTCACCACGTTGTTTCGTTCCTACATCTATAGTGTCAAGTACAGGTGAAATGAATATTTTTCCATCTCCTGCTGAACCTGTACTTACTGAATCCAGGATAGCATTAACCACATTCTCTACTTGGGAATCAGGAACTACCGTAATGACATTGGCACGGACGGAAAATTCGGATACAAACCTACCTGTCCCCCTTCCACTTTCAACCATGGGTTTCTCACCCCTACCTCGGCCCTTTGCTTCTAGGATGGTACATCCGCCGATACCTGCCTTCTTGAAGGCTTCATTTACCGCGCTAATCTTTTCATTAGGTATAATTGCCTCAATTCGCTTCATAGGCTCGTATAATTTGGTTCACGATATAAGGTTTTCAAACTATATTTTTGATATAATAAATAAAAGTAAAATTTGACAAAATATGAAATTATCACAGAAATGGGTTATATCATACTAAATGTTACAGTCCCTACGGTGAGACACCTTAACTTTAATATTGAACGTCTGCTTCCCTTAGCGAGTTCAATAAATCTTGATACGTCAAGAAAGTTAGAGTCCTCTCTCCTGATCCCTGTAGCTGGAGCTATATAGGGCCTTCCTCCGTTTAGGTTCGAAAGTGACAATCCGTTGTTTCTTTATTACACTGATTTCCTAATATTATGCATCATCCTAAGATCTTCTTCGAAAAGCAACAGATTCTGAGGAATCTCTAATTCTATAGGATCTTTTAGCGAGAGCGGCTTTCCAGTTTCTGGAGAAATCAAAGACTTCTTTTTATTCCAGACCATGGAGTTAAAATTGATAATCAGCTGGCTATGCTTAGAATAATCATCGTAGTCTTTCTCTACTTCGGGTAGCTTACGCAAATGGATGCTTTCATTGTCATACATGATCGTCCAAATTTCCTCGGTTATATACGGACATATTGGGGCCAGCAGTGTAAGGATTGTCTTCATACCCTTATGAAGGGTATAGATAGAGGAATTTCGGGATTGACTAGAACCATCAAGATAAGCCCTCCACTTAACCATCTCAATGTAGTGAGCTGCAAAAACGTTCCAGGTGAATTCTCGAATGGCGTTCGACGGAATAAAGAAATTAAAAACAGAATATCCTCTCCTACATTCCTCAATTAGTTTCTGCAATTCTCCCAGCAACCACATGTCGCTTGGAGCTAAGTTTGTTGGCTTTTCGGAGATATTCTCAAACGACGATATGAACCTTGCGACATTCCATAATTTTGACAAGAAGTTCTTTGCAACAGATATCTTTTGTTCTGAGCATCGAAAATCATAACCTAAATTACATTCCGATGCTGACCAGAATCTGAATGCATCCGCCCCATATGTATTGATTATTGGTATAGGATCCATTACGTTGCCTCTGCTTTTACTCATCTTCTCACCTTTTTCGTCAACTCCAAAGCCCATTATCCAGGCCTTTGACCAAGGCAGCTTATCGGTCAACTGAATACAACGGAGCATTGTATAGTATAACCAAGTCCTAACGATGTCCTTTGCCTGCGGCCTAATCGAACTAGGGTATGTATGTGGGATTCGATCTGATTTTCCATACTCGCCTATGTATATTGGAGTCAAGCTGGAGTCCATCCAAGTATCGAATGTTCGTTCTTCTCCAACAAATTTTCCTGCTCCGCAACTGGTGCATTTATCGAAAGGGGGTTTCTCTTCCCAGGGTCTGTAATATTTGCCAGGGGGCGGTAGGTTGGGAGAGCTGCAATTCAGACAATACCAAATAGGAATCTCTGTTCCATAATAACGTCTCCTTGAAATGGGCCAATCTGTAGCGACCGAATGCAGCCAGTTCATTAGTATTTGTCTGTGAATTTCAGGATAAAACTTGAGATGAGCTGTCAGCCCCTTTAGTTTGGGAATATACTCAATTTGTTTAAGGTAATAGTCTTGCAATGGAACAATTTCCACAGGAGTTTTGCTTCGCTCACATAAAGGAGTTCTATGCATGATCTCCTCAGTTTTTTGTAGAAAGCCATTTGTCGTTAAGTCAGAGACTATTTTAACTCTAGCTTCTTTTATAGAAAGATTAGCGTATGGACCAGCTTCGACTGTGGTACGGCCATTGATATCTATAGCTAAAATTTCCTTTAATCCGAGTTCTCTAAATAATGAAACATCGTTCTGATCGCCATAACTACATACCATTACTGCGCCAGTTCCAAATTCCGGCCGAGCTGAGTGATGGGCATAGACTTGAACTTCTTTATTAAAGAACGGAACAATTACCGTCTTTCCTACAATATCCGCATAGCGTTCGTCATTAGGATTTACTATAACTGCTTGACAGGCAAAAAGCAACTCTGGTCTAGTTGATGCCACTATGACGCTCTGAGTCTCGTCCTTTATACCAAAATTCATATATATAAGCTTGGTAGGCACTTCCTCGTACACAATTTCCGCATCTGCTATGGTAGTGCCGCAGTCTGGACAAAAGTTATTAGGCCTATTAGCAATGTATATCATTTTTCGGTTCCACAGTTCGATAAAAGTACTTTGAGTTAGCGCTCTATATCTACTTGAATCAGTCCTATAGTAATTCTTGAAATCAGCACTCAATCCAATCGACTTCATAATTTCGATCATCTCCTGTTCAAGCTCGTCCAAAGCATTCTTGCACAATTCAAGAAATTTTCTCCTGTCTGTTTTCCGCATCCTAATCTTGTATTTCTTTTCTGTATAGATTTCAATTGGAAGACCATTGCGGTCGATACCAATTGGAAATAAGACATTGAAACCTCTCATTCGTGCGCTCCTTGCTATCATATCGATCTGGGAATAATGGGCTACTGCTCCGATATGCCATGGCCGGCCTGAAGGGTATGGAGGGGGAGTATCGATCACAAAAGGGATTTGTTCTCTACTAATTGGGGTATCGTCAATCCCAGCAATCTCCCATTTTTGTCGAATTTTCGATTCATTATTCGAATTCCATTTCTTCTCTTCAATTCTATGAGTTCGACTCAATGCTAAAGTATTTCCAAGTATACGATTACGATTATTAAACATAATACTGGTTTCTCTTGTATAGTGTGAAACATGACCCTACTTTAGAATTCACATTTTAAGGTGATAGCTTCCTCCTTTACTCCCTCTTCAAGATTGAAAATGTCAATGCAACTGGATCAGGTTAAACCCAAGATTATGCAAGAAACATATGGGAGCAGTTCACAGGATTCTGCTGATGTGCACGGCGCTTTTGATGCGACCTAGACCGACCACATGGAATCTATCACAGCTAATAGAAAACCATAAAGGAGAAGAATTACAGAATCTAATAAAATCGATTGAGCAGGCTGCGAAACGGATCGAAAGCGGACGTGGGATGCTTAAAGGGAGCATTTCCTCGAGTCAATTTCAAAAACTCGTGGATCTGATTGAAGGAATAAATGAGCAGATTAGTATTGCAGTTGGGTATGCACATCTGAATTATGCATCTGATACCTCGTCAAATGAAGCTGCTGCCCTGCTAACTCAGATGGAAATGCTGTCAGCAGATATATCAAACCGCTTATTATTTTTTGATATCTGGTTTAAAAAACAACTCGATGATGTGAACGCAAATCGTCTTATAAATTCCGCTCCGATGGTCTATAGAGAGCATTTGAAGCATAGTAGGCTGCTGTCAAAATTCACACTATCTGAACCTGAAGAGAAGATAATTAGTACGTTAGAGGTGACCGGGTCAGGAGCACTCACAAAGATATACGACAGGATGACAAGCTCTCTAGAATTTGTCGTACAGCTAAAAAAAGGTAAAAGGGTCATAGAAAAAAAATTCAACAATAAGGAAAAAATGCTCTCAATGATTAGGAGCACAAAGAAGGAAGAGAGGGCGGCAGCATACAAGTCGCTACTAAAGGAATACAAAAAGAATAGCGGTGTCCTAGGTGAAATTTATTTCAACAAGGTGATACAGTGGCATGATGAATTTATAAAATTACGAGGATTTAAGGGACCAATCTCGGTGAGGAATACATATAATAATTTAGACGATTCAACTGTAGAGTCACTTCTCCAGGTTTGTCGTTCTAACGCGAAGGTATTCCAGATGTACTTCAAAGAGAAGGCTGCGATGATGGGTTTCAAAAAGCTTCATCGGTACCATTTGTATGCGCCTCTAACCTTGAGGGGGAGGGATCGAGAAAGATTTAGTTATCAGAATGCGGTTAGGACGGTCATCGACACATTTTTCGATTTTGATCCGAGATTTGGTAGATTTGCAACAAAGGTATTCAGTGAAAAACATGTAGATTCTGAAATAAGGAAAGCAAAACAAGGTGGCGCCTTCTGTTACACTGTTACACCAAAGGTCACGCCATATATACTTCTTAATTTTGATGGTAGAATTAGGGATGTTAGCACCATGGCTCATGAATTAGGTCATGCTGTACATAGTATGGCAGCCTCAGATAAACCAATATCTGTTGCTCACGCTCCCTTACCTTTGGCCGAAACAGCATCTGTTTTTGCGGAAATTCTCCTTAATGATAGACTCAGCAACAAATTAACACGAGAGCAGAAGGCTATCCTATTAGCTTCGCAGATCGATGATATGTATGCAACTATCATGAGACAAGCTTACTTTACTCTATTTGAGATTGAGACCCACAAGTCTATTACTGAAAAGAATGCAAACATAAACGAAGTATCAGACCTGTACTTACAAAATCTTGAAGAGCAGTTTGGTGATTCAGTTACTATTTCAGACGATTTCCGTTGGGAATGGTTATACATTCCACACTTGTATCATACTCCCTTCTATTGTTACGCCTATTCATTCGGAAATTTGCTAGTTTTGTCTCTTTACCATCAGTTTAGAAAAGAGGGAAAGTCGTCATTTATTCCTAAATACTACAAATTGCTTTCAACTGGAGGATCTCGCAAGACAGAAGAAATATTGTCAGATATTGGAATCGACATCTCTTCCAGAGACTTTTGGCAGCAAGGATTTGATCTAGTAGAAAAAAATGTGCAGGATCTACGTGATTTATGACATACAAGAATGGAGTTGTTAGCTGCCCACTTTGCTCAAGCTTGGTGATCGTTTCAATTGTAGACTACGGCTTGAAAGATGATGGGTCATTATTAGGCATTTATGGTATTAGCTAAATTTTTCCTATCTGATAGCCTGTGGAGACCCTGGTGCTTGAACACCAGCAAGCTCATTTCTATTCGAGACTACTTAAGGCTCAGAAGTCATTTTATTTCTTGCCTGTCGTACGTTACGTTGATTTACCTACCGCTTAAATAAAACTGTCATAAGAAAAAATATAACTCGAATGATTACGTTAAAGGTGGAGGCGTAATAAAATGCCAAACTATCAATGCTCCTCGAACGAGAAGCGACTGGCGAGGATCCAGGACTCGTACAAGTTGGGATACCTAGCAGAAGAAGTCAAAGTGCAGTATAAGAGTGCTTTGGAGGTGTCACTTGACGAAATTAATATTGAGTCGAAGGAAGGCGACATTAACGCGATTCCTCGCTGGCTGGCGCAGAACCTCTCGGAGTCAGGAATAGTCACAATCCACGACAAGGACGACGCCGCTTACGTCTCAAGAACACTCAACTTGGAGAGAATTGCAAGGGCTCACGATCTTTCCAGCATAAACGCCGACTTTTACATCCGAGTTAATGACTATCTTTCCTCGTTAGACGAAAAGGATCGAGAAAGAATAATTGTGTCACTCAATTCATTCGTGGTATCACGGGTCGAAAAAATTGTGAAGTTGGCAGCAACCTCCACATTAACACCGGCAATAAGAGAAAAGTTATCAGTGGAGGAGCGGGAATTGTATGATTTAATCCATGAATCGACTACTGCATTCAAAAAAAAGGTATTAAAGAAATTTGACTGAACAACAGACTTCTGCATCTTTAGCTAATGAACTTGAAAGATTTCTTAGAGGCTTTAAGGATAGCCTAGGCAATTACAAGTATTTTGAAAGAATAAATCACATGATGGCTCTTGGTTCGACATCTGTTGTGATCGACTATATTGATTTTGATACATTTTTTCCTGACCTTGCAAAGGAAATGACCCATCGTCCTGACGACATGCTCGAAGCATTCAACTCTGCAGTCTTGACGATATTGAATGAGATTCATCCGGATTATGCTGAAGAAATAATCGACAGAGTTAAGGTTAGGATTGGCAATTATTCTGTTCAGAGAACGTTACGTGATATTAATGCAGAGGTAATCGATAAGCTAATTGGGGTCTGGGGTATGGTTGTAAGATCTTCTGAAGTTAAGCCTCTGGCCAAGAGGATAGGATATAGATGCATGAATTGTCAAACGATTAATGAAGCGCAGCTGAAAGGTCTGTTGTTGAAGAAACCCTCAAAATGCGTCAATTGTGCGGAAAAGGAGCTTGAAATGGATCCGGAGAATAGTATTTTTACAGACTTTCAATTGGTACGACTTCAAGAGCTTCCTGAGGATTTGCCTGCAGGTCAATTGCCACACTATGTGGAAGTAACTGTTATGGGAGACCTTGTCGATCAGTGTCGTCCCGGTGACAGAATCATGCTAACTGGTATCGTGAGAATAGAACAAGAACAAGTCTCTCCACAGATCAGAACCAGTCTATTTAGATTGAGGATGGAGGGCAATAATATAGAATATCTTGGTGGAGGAACAGGGAATAAGGACTCGCGCACCATAGAGCGTCTAACGATAAGGAGCGAAGATGAAAGACAAATCCTAACTGTATCAAGTAAACCTGATGCATATGACAAATTGATTGCATCATTTGCCCCACATGTATACGGACATGAAGTGATAAAGGAGTCTATATTATTGCTGATCGTTGGTAGTTTAACAAAGAAACTTAGTGACGGATCAAGCAGAAGAGGAGATATGAATGTTTTCCTGGTAGGTGACCCGGGTACGGCAAAATCAGAGATGCTAAAGTTTGCTGCCAAGATTGCTCCCAGAGGGCTTTATACATCAGGCAGAGGCTCTACTGCAGCCGGACTAACTGCAGCCGTAATTAGGGACAAATCTGGCATAATGATGCTCGAGGCAGGAGCAGTCGTATTAGGCGATCAAGGATTAGTTTGCATAGATGAATTTGATAAAATGAGGCCCGAAGATCGATCTGCATTACATGAGGTAATGGAACAACAAACTTGTTCTGTTGCGAAGGGAGGAATTGTAGCTACATTGAACGCAAGAACATCCATCCTCTCCGCTGCCAACCCAATGTATGGAAAATATGATCCTTTCAAGAATATTACTGAAAACGTCAATTTACCTATCCCCCTTCTTACGAGGTTTGATCTTATTTTTGTGGTTCGAGACACCCCTGAAAGAGAAAAAGATAGTCGAGTCGCAAGTCACATTCTGGAAATTCATAGGGATACTAATAGAGCTGCTCAGCCCGCAATTGACACAGAATTACTTAGCAAGTATCTCGCATATGCTAAACAAATTGAGCCTTCCCTGTCGAATGAAGCAATGGATATTATAAAGGACTATTACATGAAAATGCGAAACGTAGAAGCCGAGGGAATGATTACTGTTACTCCCAGACAACTTGAAGGTCTCGTGAGGTTGGCGACTGCGCGAGCCCGATTGTTGTTAAAGGATAGAGTGGAAGCTGATGACGCTGAGCGCGCAATATATTTGGTGCAAAGAATGCTGGAGACGGCTGGTATGGATGTGAATACTGGAAAGGTAGATCTAGGGGTACTTCACGGGAAACCCCACAGCGAAGTTTCTAAACTGAAGCTATTTATAGAGATATTTAACGCGCTTGCGGGTGAAGATAAGAATGACGTAAGCGAAAGAAACTTCATTGAAGAACTTATAAATACTGGAAAATTTACGGAAGATGAGGCAAAGACGTATCTAAGGAAAGCAATGCAAAACGGCCAAATCTATGAACGAAAGGCAGGATTTTATGCGAAGGCTTGAGCTTGGGCAGCCTACAAATGTATATTCTATCAGTTGAGTATCATTTTATTGAGAGTAAATTGCTGTAGGTGTCGTAAAATTGTCAACTGGAATATGAGGAAGATTCGCCCAATGTCACTTGAGAGGTTTGAGAAGTTCAGAAAGGATAAAAATAACTGATACGAAAAGAGAGATCCCATCTTTTAAAATATGAACATTGAATGGGGGGGCATTTGTTGTGTAGAATAATTTATATACAAAATTTTGCAAGGCTACAAGTTCTAAGTACTACTTTGTATTCAAATAAGTTCATTCACTCACAATTCAATGTTGGTTGATCTAGAAGTTAGAAATCCTTTTTAATGCAATTAATATTGTGAATATTGCCTTTACACAGAATAATCAGCCTGTGTGAACAAGGGCACGAGAATATCCTTTAACTACGCATCTTTGTTCGTCTGAGATGGACCCTAAGACAGAATCCTGCACAGATTGGTTCTTTAATACTTCTTTCAGGTCTCTCGATTTTTTACGATTTTGCCCGGTTTTGCCAAAAATGGAACGTGCCTCATTCTTTCTAACAAATGTTAAATACACTTCCGCCCTAGGTAAGTCAGAGGATGCGTCGTAGTATTCTTGTGGTTATTATAGGTGTCATAATTGCATCATCAGGAGTGTTAATAGCGGTCTATGGTTTTAATATATTCTCTCCGGATTACAATATTGAGATAGACCCTCTTAAGGACGAACAAAATCTTTTTCGTACTGCAAGAGTCGCACTGTCTAATACAGGCAAGCTTCCTGTAACCAATGTAGTAATAAATTATGACGGCCAAATGACCGAGTCAGTAGAATTAATTCCACCAGGACAGAAATTGCTTTTATCTCCGCCCCAAAATGTCCCACTTGACTTCGTTACTGTCACGACCAGTGAGGGCCTGAACCTGACGAAGATGTACAGGACACCTATCAAACTACCAGGAATGATGGGATCATAGAATGGACCATAGTGTGACAAACTGCACAGGGTAGGGCTAACTAGTTAGTTTTGCATCTATGGCATATCGAAGGGTATTTGCATAGATAATACTGCGTGTAATGGGCCTGATAATGCATTTACATGAAGCAATCTTGCAAAGAATTGTTGATTCCTATTAACATATCGATAGTGGTAGCCATATCTAACGAATGGCCTGCTCTAGCAACATGCGTAATTTATAAACACACAGCTAAGTGTTTTAGTATTGCAAAAACTTAGCGAAATTTAATACGCACCTGCTTGTTCATTCCGTTGTTACTAGATATGTTTACAGGAATTATTGAAGGATTGGGCGAGGTAAAATCTATCTCCAGTTTGAAAGGAGATTTGAGACGATCAGCTGACATGAGGCTAAAATTGAAAATTCCGGCAAGATTGCTAAAGGGGCTCAAATTGGGTGACAGTATGAATCTCAATGGAACCTGTTTGACAGTTGTAAACAAGAGAAACCAAATGGTCGAGTTTGAATTAGTGCGTGAGACTACCAAGAGGTCACAAATCGGACAATTGAAAAAGGGGGACCTAGTTAATGTAGAGAGGAGCCTACGGTTAGGCGACAGACTGGGTGGTCACATTGTTTTAGGGCATACAGATGGGTTGGGAATCATTGATGAAGTTAATAGAAAAGATACAGAGACAAAAATGTGGATCATATGTGAAGATCATGGACTTATGCCTTATATTGCACAGAAAGGCGCTATAGCAATTGATGGTATAAGTCTTACCTCAAACGAGGTGAATGGTAAAAGGAATAAATTTTCTGTTTCACTTATTCCATTTACGCTGGAAAATACTACCTTAGGTTTAAAGCGTAAAGGAGATTTGGTAAATATAGAGATTGATGTGCTATGCCGCTACGTAATTAATTACCAAAATATTGGTAATAACTAAAAAATTAGTAAGATATATAACAAATTGATGTCGACTAATATTCGATTGTATTCAATCGAAGATGCAATAGCTGCATTCTCAACCGGCAAATTTGTGCTTATCCATGACGACAAGGGGAGAGAGGACGAAATCGATATGGTAGTCTCAGCGGAGTTCGCTACCCCTATGCACGTTGGCATTATGCGCATGCATGCAGGTGGTTTAATTTGTACCGCAATTACACACGAAGCTGCATCAAAACTGGGCTTGATGTACATGCATGACATCTTGAAACATATGTCTACTACTGCCCCTAAGCTTTCGGAGCTCACCTTCAGTAGGGCCCCATATGGTGATCGTTCAGCTTTTTCTATTTCTGTGAACCATCGTGATACCTATACGGGAATTACTGATTACGATAGAGCATTAACAATTAATGGAATCGCAGAGGTGTGTAGAAACATCGATTCGGATGGACCGGAAAAGTTCTCCAATTATTTCAGGGCTCCGGGTCATGTTCCAATCCTGATTGCATCGAAAAGACTACTTGATGACAGAATAGGTCATACTGAACTGTGTATGTATTTAGCTAAAGTCTCAGGACTAACTCATTCAGTTGTCATGTGCGAGATGCTTGACATTAATACACATCGTGCATTGACCATTGACGGGGCTCAAAAATACGCCAAGGAAAATGACATCCTTATACTTGAAAGCAGTCAACTAACAAATTATGCTAAGGCGGTATAACGGAATTCTTTGGACAAGATCAGAATAGCCATAGTAGTATCTGAATTTAACAAAGAAATCACCTACAAAATGTCTGATCATGCAAAGGAAAACGTTTACAAGCAAAATGATGCCACATTGAGCTATGTGTGTTATGTCCCTGGCTGTTACGACATGCCCCTGATCATAAACGAGTTATTAAGACGAAAGGATGTGGATGCGGTAATCACACTCGGGGCAATTATCAAAGGAGAAACAAAACACGACGAGCTAATTGCCAATAGTGTAGCCAAAAGTTTTATTGATCTTTCATTAAAGTATCGTAAACCTGTCATACTTGGCATCAGTGGACCAGATATGACTCTCCAACAAGCAAGAGATCGAATCGAGATAATTTCCTCGAGGGCAGTAATTGCAACAGTCAAGATGGCCCGAACCCTAAAAAAATTAAAAGCGCAAAGATCTGGTTTTAGTACTTCCTCAAAAATAATAGTGTAGTTGGTTATGCATTTAACAATAATCAGGATAGACAGATACGGTCCATGGACTCTAACCCTCGGCAGCGATCGAGAATCAGCACTCCAAATGCTTCAAGCAAGGATTTATTTTGATCTCCAGCGTTTATTTTCCGAAAAGCATTGCATCGTCTACCCTAACAGATTTGACGAATACTTTGCTATCACCGATGGATTGCGAATTTCAGAATTAGTGGATATACAGCGAGAGCTTACCAAATTGTATCCGCAGTTGGGATTTTCGATGGCCTTAGGGTATGGTGACACTCCGACTCAGGCTGACAGAAGTGCTTTTGAAGCTCGAAAAAAGGGGATTCAAATCGCGTCTCGAGGAATCTATGGACACGACTTACATGGAAACCGACTTGGAAATCATATGACTGATATCCGGATAATGCATATCGATGTTAGTGGGCTTGGTCAACTGAATTTGGAAATGTCCCCTTATCAAGTAACATCAATGATATTTGGCATATACTCGCGATTAGTAGCTAAATTTATGGAAAAGGATTGTCTTACTTTTTACCTTGGAGGGGATAATTTTATGGTTGTAGCAAGCAACATACTCAAAGAAGAAGTAGAAGGTATACTCCTTGGAATTACAGAAGATACATCTATTTCCCTCAATTGTGGAATCGGAAAAGGAAAAACGGGGAGAGAGGCTGCTATGCTTGCAACAAAAGCCCTTGACAAAATTAGAGAATTAAGAGATAATGGAACCCACCTTTCAATTTATGAAATATAATGCCTATTCTAATAAAGAACGCAAGTCTTCTGAGAGGACCAGATTTAGTATTTGTTGAAAGAGGCGTTATGCAGATCTCTGATAATGGTATCATCACTAGGGTTGAAACTGATCGGGAATTCGGCCCCATGGATAGAGAAGCATCAATTTTTGATGCGGAAGGTCTTCTAATACTTCCGGGACTCATAGATGCGCATACACACATCGGAGATTCCATTGCAAAGGATCTTACCACAGATCGCGATTTGTCGTCGACCGTTGATCCAATTGTAGGTATAAAACGCAAGATCCTTTCCAGATCTGATCCCGCCCACCTTGAGGCATTCATGAGAAATACCGCGATCTCGATGCTAAAAAGTGGAATTGTAGCATTTGCAGATTTTCGTGAGGGAGGTCTGGACGGTGTGAGACTATTAAGGAAAGCTGTTTCCGGCTTAAAAATCAAACCTATAGTCTTGGGTAGAATAGAGAAATACTTTGATCCTACTTATCCCCATTATAACTCAAGTACTAACAGTAAAACACTATGCATAGATTCTTCAGTCTTTCCACAAGAGATATCTGATGTGCTTGACGTTTCGGATGGACTTGGAATAAGCGGAACAAATGAAAACACCGATCGGTCGTTAATAGAATATTCGAAGGTGGTTAGAAAACATGATACTACCAGTAGCTCGTGGACCAAGAGATTACTCGCGATCCATACTGCCGAGTCTCAAGAAACGACCGCACTATCAATTAAGAAGTCTGGATTGACAGAAGTCGAAAGAGCGATCAAATTCCTCCAGCCAGACTTCGTTGTACATATGACGCAAGCGACTGATAAGGACATTACGGCTGTTGCGGCAAATAAGATAGGCATAGTAGTTTGTCCGAGATCTAATGGAATGCTAGGGTGTGGTGTCCCTAGAGTTGCAGATATGATAAACAACGGTTGCCTAGTAGGATTAGGAACTGATAATGTTATGCTAAATTCCCCTGACTTTTTTAGGGAAATGGACTACCTTTGGAAGGTCTCTAGGGCGATGGGTGGACACCAGATAAGCGCACGAGATGTATTGAAAATGGCTACAGTTAACGGAGCCGAGATTCTTCACTTGAATTCTGGTTGCATAGAACCTGGGCGATCCGCGGACATGATGTTCATTGATAAGAAACACGTTGACCTATTTCCCGTCCACGATCCTTATGCGTCTATAGTGCAAAGGGTTAGCCGAAGTTCAATCATGGGCGTAATGATAAACGGGGAATTTGTATCGGGGAATTTGTGAAAGAGGCAGTTGGGCAATTGAAGATTGTTATTAATGCAGCGATGACTGCTGATGGAAAAATAGCCACTAAAAGCGGAAATTCAGCCATATCATCAAATGTTGATTTGAGGAGGGTTCATCGATTAAGGAATTCTGTAGACGCGATAATGATCGGTATTTCCACAGTACTAGCAGATGATCCCCAGCTGACGGTTAGATTTGGCGCGGCTGCTTTTAGGTCCCCTACAAGGGTAATCGTTGATAGCATTGGGAGAATTCCTTCAAGTTCTAAGATCCTGACAAAAGCTAATGAACTAAATACCATAGTGGCTGCTTCTAGTAGGATTTCTTCCGATAATATCCGTCGAATAGAAAGTGCTGGAGCAAAGGTTCTGCTTGCAGGACGAAATAAGGTTGACCTTAGGAAGGTTTTCAAAATATTGGAAAAAATGGGTCATGATAGGATTTTAGTTGAGGGAGGAGGAGAGCTAAATTGGTCCGTTCTAAAACTTGGTATTGTTGATGAATTAATAATCACCATATCTCCTCGGATTGTTGGGGGGAGATCTGCAATCTCATTAGTGGAGGGTGTAGGTTGTGATCGGATTTCCGAAGGCATACCTCTGAAGCTTAGAGATGTAAAAAAGCATTCAAACGGGGAAATAACCTTATTCTATGAAACCTAAGCCCTGTTCTTCCTTATCCATACTTTGCTCGTCTAAACCTGAAGTACAAATGTTAGAGTTGTTTCAATCTGGAGTGAAATTTTTTATGGATAAAAGTGTCCGTTGGGCGATAAAATTAAAATTAGTCAAGACAGTCAAATGTACGATGAATAGAAAGGAATTATCTAATAGTTGCAAGAATGGAAAGCATATTGATTGTGAAGAATGTGTGTGCAAATGTCATATCCCCGGTACGATGGAGTTCATGTCACGCAATATTGCTCGTTTGGAGAAAGAACGTCCCGGGGTGGGTGAATCGCTTCCAGCCTTCACGTAATGAAATACACATCTAGAAAATGGCAGTGGAAAATGTTAGCCTTAGGAACAATTGATTGAGGCCGTATGACATCTCGAAAAATCTGATTAGTAACCCTTATTTCCGTAGTGACTAGTGTATCATACTTGACAAGTCTAAATTGAAGAATTCCTTCAATATTCCAATATAAGCTTTAACTGGGGGAGGTATTTCGTTTTCGCATGCAATACCTATGTTCCAAGCATTTATCCAGATTACCATGCATTGAACCATGGTTACGAATCGCTGGTACTCTCCTGGAACTACATCCATTTCCGTAACATACTTACTTGCAATACACCATGACCCTGTAAAATCTAAGCACTTGGTGCCATGAATCGTTTCAATTTGCTCCTGCAAGTCACCATAAAACTCAAAAGGCTTCATTGTCATAAAAAACGGAAAATTTACTTTTGATGGTTTGATCAATTCAAGCGGAGATAGAATTGTCAGTATTCTGATGTTTTCTTTTGTCTCTTTCTTGAATTTCGCCGTCATTTGATCTATTATTTTGCCGTCATTAAACCAAAACAGAACTACAGTCGCATCAGAAAGAGTAATGTTTCTGATATCATCCACAATTATTTCTGCATTTTTCAGACTTCTCACCCTTTTTTTTGCCACAGACGCTATTTCATCTCTATTCTCGACACCAATAGAACGTTTCACGCCAAATTCTTTGGCAGCAATTTCCACCGTATTTCCGACCCCACAGCCGAGATGGTAAAAGATGTCATCATGTTTAAGTTCTCCAAATCTAAATATTTTTCTTATTACACTGTCAGGCAAAGATATATCGTCACCCGTTAGTACATTTTCTGGTAAAGAAGACACAAACTCTGAAATGTCCAATCTAAGTTTCTAGATTTTATGACTATAAATACCATCGTCCTGCATGCATAGGGGTTATGAATAACATAACCTGAGCAGATGAGAAATTTTGTACTGCGCTGTTGAATTTGCTGTTTATAAATGTCAAGTCGGAGCCTTTCTTAGAAATTTAGCCTCACTAAATCGAATGTGTGAGTAGGTGGACTGAAACCAAGGTAACTATTGGAGGAACCGTGCTAATTCACTACGATAAAATTGTGAAGGTCATAAAAAATTGTAAAAAAAAGTAAAAAAATTGCGGTAGTTAAGGTGAGGTGATTGCTCGCTACGATTAGCCTTCTTCCCAGCCCTTCTCGAATACACCATTCTTGTGAAGAGGGACTGGCGCGCCTGGAGTGTATTCCATAGGTCTCATCCAGAAAATAGCATGGGTTGGACAGACCCCTATGCATGCTCCGTCTGAGATGCATCGCTCAGGGTAAAAGATAAATGCTTTTCCTCTTTTCCATCCCTCTACCGGCTTTACCCTCAGCACATCTGGACCTAAAGCTGTACAAATCTCTACGCAGAGAGCACAACCAATACATCTCTGTTCGTCTACATCTGGAATTATAGCAATTGGCATCTTTAATTCACTAATGGAGCATCTCTTTGAGACTATTTAAACACTATGTCAATTATAAAACACTGTTATATCACCTTAAAAAACAAAGAATTAAAAAAGAGCCGCAAAAATTTTACGAGGCCATTATTTCTTCATCATTCTAAGAACATCTACTTGCCCACTATGTAGCCAATCCTTCAGCTCTTCGTGACTTGGCTTCGCATCATGTTTCCCCGCTAAATGAAGATGCAATAGTACATAGTTTACCTGATTTAGTAATGGCTTGTTTTGCTCATCACCTTGTCGACTCTTCCTTTTCAAATCGTCAGGAACAGTAGCCCACCATTCTTCGAATTTTCTAACCATATGTCCAAATTCTATTGGAAGTTAATAAGCCTTTTGGGGAGATACATGATTTTATTTACTATGTCAAGTTTGGTATATTAGTTGATTATAGATATAGCAAAAAAGGGTAGACAACTGAGTATATGCCTTTCGATCATCAGGACCTGTTCAACGCATATCAAGTGTATCTAAATTTTACTAGAAGTTCACGCCATCAGGACCACGCCAGATATATTTTTCCTTTTTTTGAAGGTACATACTTTACCTACCGTAAAATTGACGTCTTAAGGATCGTTACTATTGCCAGAGCAATATCCTCCAATCCTCAGTACATCGACATAGGCTGCGGATATGGAGACTTTCTAAATAAAGTCATTCGGTATATCCCCGACGCTACCGGCATAGAGACAGACGCAACAATTTACTATCACCTGAATAAACCCAAACCCGCACACATTATTTCACTCCCCATAGAATGCGTGAACGAACCTACTGATGTCGCGTTCGTTGGATGGATGGAACCTGGGGTAGACTTTAGGCCTCGCGTAGCTAATATGGCTAAATGTGTCATAACTACGTTTGACCAGGGCGGACAATGCGGTATCCATGGTGGTTGTGAATATGAAGAATTCGGATACAGCCGAATTGGTTGGTGGCGTACTCCTTCATGGATTGATGTAAATCACGAGTTAATGAACAGGTACTATACGCGCCAGTTGATTAATGACGTTACCCTCAGAGATTCGCTGACACACCTCCGGTCTGCGCATAATCTATGGTACGTTTATGCACGCGGTGAGAACCTAAAAAACAAGATCAATTCTCACTTGATGAATTGGTTAAAAAAAGAAGGTCCAATTTCAAAGACTGAGAAATTTGGGTTTGAGCACGTACTTGATCAATGTGGCTTTCAATATAATATCAGGCTACCTTCCATGCAAACAAGTGAAAAGTTATGGGAAGTACACTTTGATTAATTCTCGGTATAAAAACCTGTCATGAGAAATCTCAGGGTATATGAAAGAGTCTCAAAGCAATTATGAAGAGAATCTATCCACAGTAGATAATATAGCTAAAGTGCATTTCTAAATTCGCCAGCTGATATTTCAGTGACCCATTAATTTCATTTTCCCGATTGCGTACTGATATTATTGAATAGCTGTTATTACCCTGTTTCTTGTATCTCGGATATTTCTTAAATTTAATTCCTCAACAAATAGCTTCATAAATGAATTTAAGGTCTAGTATCCAAGTCACTTTGGAGGGGAATATCACGGATTCATTTAGGTTGGTCATAACTGGGAATCCCGGCGTTGGTAAGCACACTACGGCGTTTGAGCTAGGAAAGATTTTGGACTTCACGGTTATTGATATCAATGATTTGGCCGTTAGACACCATGCCTTTATGCAAATACCTAACCTAGAAATTGATTCGAAGAAGCTAGGACCTATTATAGAGTCGAAGCTTGAAGAATTACAAAAAACAATTATTGTGGGACATTTAGCTCCCTATGTTTTGAAAAAGGAATGGATCGACTTAGCAATAGTATTGCGGAAGTCTCCCTATGCCCTTCTGGGCGCCTTAGAAAACAGAAAATATTCTGCGGAAAAAATCAGAGAAAATGTAGCAAGCGAAATTTTAGGAATAACATTGTATGATTCGATTCAGTGCTTTGGAAAAGAAAAACTCGCCGAGTTAGATACAACTCAATCTACGCTGACCGAGGTTTGTAAGAAGATAATTTCCTTAATGGGTACTAAGACAAGTAGAAAAATTGGGGTTGTAGATTGGCTATCTCTAGTTTATGAAAAAGGTGATGTAGGGCGATTCCTGGAATATTCATAGCTTTGGAAACTGTCGTGTTACACAGTGAAGACCGTGAATCATTCGATTGTTGCCGAGCAATTGGCTTCGTTTGTATTCTTAGGATGTGTCTTGGCCAGACACACATTGTACTCCAAATATATATATCCAAGTCTATAAAGCCGGTGTAAAGATCATGTCCACAGTGTTAATACGCAAATTTGGCGAGGAAGCAATTCAGTTTCTTAGTAAGAAAGTTTCTGTTGAAACTTCTGAGCAGAAAGTATATAAAGGAACTCTAACTGGCATTGACGAGAGACTTGACTTGGTACTAAATGATGTTGAAGGTACAGGAATTTTGAAGATGATAATCAATGGAGCATATGTGAAGGAGATAAAACTAATGGAGAAGCCATTTGATTTTAAGGCCCTCTCCGAAAGACTCTCCAAGGTTTTTCCTGGTCTTGTAAGAATTCGAGAGGATGTAGGCGCCATTATAGTCATGGATAAGATAAAAGTGACAGAGACTGGTGTAGAAGAAGGGTCTGGTTTAGCAGCAGATAGAGTCAGAATCATTTATGATGAGTTCATGAGGGAGAATAGGAAGTAAATTTGTCCTTTGAGGTCAGAATATCTGACCTAGCTGGTAGAATAGGACAACTGGACACACCGCATGGAGTGTTGGAGACTCCGGCTTTCCTTCCTGTTGTTCATCCCATCGACCAAGTAATACGACCTGAATTTTTGAAAGATTTGGGGTTCGATGCTGTAATCACGAATGCGTATATCACACTTAAGCGTCATAAAGAACAAGCAATACAAAGTGGTATACATAATCTGATTGATTTTGATGGAATAATAATGACTGATTCGGGAGGGTATCAGGTTTTGGAGTACGGCGATATCGAGATAAAACCGGAAACCATGGCAAAATTCCAATTTGACATTAAAAGTGATTTGCCTGTGATACTAGACAGGCCAACCGGGTATAGATTAGATTATAGGCGTGCTAAAAATTTTGTAGAAGCGACGCTCCTAAATGCCAGAACTACTATGAGTATAATCAACGATAAGACAGATCATCAAAATCATTTAGCTGCTGATGGAAGGAATGGTATAAAAAGGCCGATTTGGGTTGGTACTATCCAAGGGGCTGAACATCTTGATTTAGTCAAGTATTCCACACAGGAACTTGCTAAAATCGGTTTTGATTTCTTTGCACTTGGAAGTCCTGTCGAAGTCATGGAAGCCTATGATTTCCGGTTGTTGGCGAAGATGATCCTAACAGCTAAAGAGCTCATACCCAACAAACCATTACACCTTTTTGGGGCAGGTCACCCTCTTGCCATTTCCCTTGCTGTGGCCTTAGGATGCGACACGTTTGATTCTGCTTCCTACATATTGTATGCGCGTGACAATAGATACATTACTCCATACGGCACTGCTAAACTTAGTGAGTTGACCTATCTTCCTTGCAGCTGTCCTGTATGTAGTTTGCATTCTGCAAATGAATTTCGTAGTATGGATTCTTGCACTAGGATAATTGAATTGGCAAAACATAATCTGTATATCTTGAGAATGGAGATCAATATTCTAAAGCAAGTAATAACAGATGGAAGACTCTGGGAATATGTAGTGCAGAAAGCGCGCTCCCACCCAAAGCTCATGGAGGCATTAGCTTACATTAAAGATCACCCGATCATGGAATCCGGAACCAAGAGATTCAAAAGCAAGGCTGCTTTTTTCTTTGATTCAATTGATTATTACAGGCCAGAAGCAAGGCAATATAGGGAAATGGTTGCCAGATTTAGATCGTCTAAGTCACGTGTGTTATTCTATCCAGAACAAGACATAAAGCCATTTTATACTAGTAATCGATACGTTGATCTTGTAAAGGAATATCAAGGATTTCAGATTTGCTCATATAATGCATTTTTGGGAATAATTCCAGTTGAATTATGTGATATATATCCAGCTGCTCACAATCTGTCTAATCAAGCTAGGCATGCTGACGAAGCGACGGAGTATTCTTATGACGAAACTATCAAGTCTTTGAAAGCATTTGTAAACTTCAACCATTTTGAAGAAATTGTAATCTACGCGAACCATGCTGTTAGAAACAGTTTGAATAGAAATCAACTAAATCATAGCAATGTAAAAATCCTCGAATATGATAATGACAGAAATTAATTAGCTTAAAATTTCAACGAAAAAGCCGACCTGTGCAATAATTTGGATCCTGTTTCTAATTACTGGAAGCACAAAATGAGGATAAAACAATCCTTCAATATTGTTCGTATTTGTAGGAAAGGCAAGAACCAAATCCATGTCTAAAGACCAGCTCGGTCCAAGTGCGATTATGTATCCAATCGAGTATCGGCACTAGGAAGATGTCCTCACAAATTATTACACGTTATGAGTACCTTCATCTCTAGTTTGCTATGCTTAAGATACTTCCACTGCGTTCTTCATCTCCTTTGGAAGCTCTCTAAATCCGTCTTTATCTACAATGACAACGTTAATGCCATCGCCTGTGCCCGCATTTCTTCGAATGGCCGCTGCAATTGCACGGATTGCTAGTTTGTAGCCATCATCTACTTTTAAGTCGTCTCTGAATTCAGATTCTAAGTATCCATATGCAACGGGAGAACCACTTCCAGTGGATATGAATTTCTCAGTAGTCATTGATCCAAATAGATCAATATTGTAAATTTTGGCTACTTCCTCGGAGTCATAACCAGCCATTATGATTTGCACGTAATAAGGGAAATATCTCTGATTGAAGAGCACGTTTGAGCACAGCCTAGCTGCCGAATGGACAGGCATCAACTTTCTGTTCGAAATTCTATATATATTGGCATTATACCTCATAATGTCGACTAGATTTTGAGCGTCTGCGACACCCCCTGCTATTGTCATGCCTAGATGTCTATCGACCTTCTGAATTTTCATGACATTCCTATCTGCTATGAAGAACCCTGCACTTGCCCTTGTATCAGCAGCAAGGACTACTCCATCGCTACAAGTTAAAGCACAAGTAGTAGTACCTTTTTTTATATGCTCTAGAACATACTTCGAGTATCCGCTATTCTGTAGATCCATCCTACAGGTATGAAACAGATACTAAATTTAAGTATTGTCAAATCTAGTATAGCGTCTCTCATAATAGCCGAATTAGTTCTGAGACCTCATCGTTTCCGATACCAGGCTTCAAAATTCAACATCTATGCTATCTTATAATTTCAGAATCTACTCCGAATAATTATATTCAAGTGGATTGTCATTGTTGTATAGATGGGAGGGACGCTGTTTGATAAAATTTGGGATAACCACGTAGTTTATCAAGAAGAGAACACGGCGCATGGTAATCCTTCTCTGATCTATGTAGATTGTCATCTTATACACGAGGTCACATCCCCTCAGGCTTTCGCTGGCTTGAAGCAATACAGACGAAAGGTTAGACGTCCGGGCCTGACGTTCGCAACGATGGACCACAATGTTCCAACTACTGATCGTTCTATTCCAGTAATAGATGGTGACTCCTCCTTACAAATGCATGCATTAAGGAACAACTGCAAAGAGTTTGATATCACGCTCTTTGATATGCTCGGCCCGGAACAGGGCATAGTACATGTCATTGGTCCCGAATTGGGCCTTACCCTGCCAGGAATGACAATTGTTTGTGGAGATAGCCATACATCAACTCATGGTGCATTTGGAGCTTTAGCTGTGGGTATAGGAACAAGTGATGTTGAACATGTGCTTGCTACACAATGTCTATGGATGCAAAAGCCCAAGAGCCTCAATATCAAATTTGTTGGTACAATTAACGACCATCCGGGACTATCTGCTAAAGATATGATCCTCGCAACAATTAGACATATAGGCATATCTGGTGGGCTAGGTTCGGTGATCGAGTACAGTGGTGAGGGTATTTCTACACTTTCAATGGATCAAAGAATGACAATCTGTAATATGTCTATTGAGGGGGGAGCAAGAGCTGGTTTGATCGCTCCAGATGATATTACCTTCGATTACATTAGAGGACGTGCATACGCGCCCTCTGGAGAAAAGCTAGACAAGCTGATCGAATATTGGCAATCATCTCTAATTACAGATGCTGAAACTTGTTTCGACAAATCCATCAGCATGGATCTTTCAAACCTAGCCCCTCAGGTTAGCTGGGGGACGAATCCCTCGATGGTTGCAGATGTTACAGGAAATATCCCATACCCAGAAGAATTTGCGGATGGAAGTGTAGAGCAGGAAAAATCAGCCAAGAGGGCGTTGGAGTACATGGGTTTAGAGCCTGGCATACCTATAACTGAGATAAACATAGATCGTGTGTTTATTGGGTCTTGCACAAATGCTAGGTTGGAAGATCTGATAGATGCCTCTAGAATAATTGAGGGAAGGACTGTCTCGTCCAGAGTCAATGCAATGGTGGTTCCTGGGTCTCAATCTGTAAAAAGGGCTGCTGAAGAGAGAGGTATTGATCAAATTTTTAAGAAGGCTGGCTTTGAGTGGCGCGAATCTGGATGTAGTATGTGCCTAGGAATGAATCCCGATATACTTGCACCTAAGCAGAGATGTGCAAGCACTTCCAATCGCAATTTTGAAGGGCGACAAGGGTTGGGTGGAAGGACTCATTTAGTTAGCCCAATCATGGCCGCTGCTGCGGCAGTGGAAGGAAAATTTGTTGATGTGCGAGAATGGTTTTAGATTGATTGGGACTTGACTAAGACGAAATCCTTCAACTTCATACGCGATAAGGCTATCCCATTGGATATCATAAATGTTGACACTGACCAGATAATTCCAAAGCAGTTTCTTAAGATGGTAAAGAAGGAAGGCTATGGCGAATTTCTTTTTTACAATTGGCGATACCAAGACAGTGGAACGCTCTCAACCGATTTTGTACTAAATGACAAGAGATACACAGGAAGACGAATCCTTCTTACTCGGGATAATTTTGGCAGCGGTAGCTCCCGTGAACATGCGGTATGGGCATTAAGAGATTTTGGTATTGTTGTGCTCATTGCTCCTTCATTCGCAGATATCTTTTATAATAACTGCTTCAAGAATAGACTCTTACCTATCCAGCTTAAACATCAAGAGGTAGAATTTCTATTTAAAAATTCAGAAGATGAAGACATTCTAGTTGATTTAGATAAACAAAAAGTAGATTGTCGTAATCGGTCATTTAGTTTTACTATTAATGGCTTTCACAAAAGGATGTTGATGAAAGGCTTGGATGAGATAGGGCTTACACTTGAATTGGAAAGCGCCATAATGGAATATGAATCTAGAAGAGGCATTGCGATTTCGTCCTCATGATTTCTTGCTCATTCTTCCCATTGTCCTTCTGTCTCTTGTAATTATAAGTATTTGACTATATAACCCTTATAAATTGTTGTTAATTGATAGGTAGTACATTATTATCTGTTTATGTCTCAATAGCAGAAAATTCTGATGAGTAATATTTGTCGGTATTATATTCACTAGTTAGGAATCTATTCATGGCAGTACCATCTGAGGACCAATTCTTCAAAATGATTCACTCTCTCAGTATCTTTGTATTCTTGTCGATAACTGCGGACAGGCTATAGTCACCTGGATATACGTACTGTAATTTGCGAGAGTTAAAGTGGCCATTTAATAACAAGCTATAAGGTATTAAGATTCACTTTCAAATTTGGTCTATGGACGTGTACGTATCACGACGGACCTCGTCCAACAATCCAATACAATTATTAGGGGTTTTTCTTACCCACACCTTATGCGACAATACATTGCTGACACCTGGCTTAAAATGTGGAAATCAAATTCGGATGAACTAAAGGGAAAGGCAATTAATTGGAGGAAAGAACCGTCAATTCATAGGATCCCAAGACCGAGTAGACTAGATCGTGCTCGAAAGATTGGTTATAAGGCCAAGCAAGGTGTGGTTGTGGTGCGTGCAAGAGTGGGCAGAGGTGGAATGAGAAAGCAGAGACCCGTGGCAGGTAGAAGACCCAAGCACTTAGGAGTTGTACATATAAAACAAGGAACTAGTATGAGAAAAGTCGCAGAAAGAAGAGTGGGTGAGAAATTTCCCAATTTGGAAGTAGTGGGATCTTATTACTTGCATAAAGATGGAATACATCAGTGGTTTGAGGTCGTACTGGTTGATCCTATGCATGGATCCATTTCTAAGGATAGAGAAATGAGAGGAAAGCTTGTCGCTTTTTCCAAATAAATAAACTGCAATGCATAATAGCTAGTACAATCTCAATTGTTCAAGACGGGATCATGCATTTTAATAGATTCAATTATCTTTAGGATTTCTCGATTCTCAGTATCTTTTTCTAGGGTAATATAGAAAAATCCTCGAGTTATTGGTATCGTTACTATTTTGACCTTTTCATTTTCAGTAATTGTGAATCTCGTCTTACCGATAGCCTTTTCAAATTTCTTTCTGAGTTGATTCCTAGTGGCTTCCAGAAAGTTCTCATCTCTAGCCTCATCAGGAGAAAACAACGGTATGACTCCTTTGCGAAGCTGTCCTGAAATTGTTCTTCCAAAATCGTTCATTAATCCGACATATCTAATTTTGGGTGAAAGTTCTAAAAATTGTTTACATATCTTTCTGCTTTCTCTTAATTTCTCTTCATTAGCGTCATGCATTGCGTAGAGCTATAAAATTCTAGAAATATATGTGTTCGATCTGTAAGTATTATATAGTCAAGCGAAAGCTATGGTTCGAAACCGAAAAAATTCACTCTTTGATAGGAGAATAAATCGCTCGAGTCTCAAAGTGGCATTGATTTTTCTAGCAAGGCTGCTGCACCACCGTTTTGATCTAAGCCTTGGCATTCATTATCCAGCTACAGTTAAACTCAATAAGTGGTTGGTTAACCAACGTGTTAGCCTGGCCTAATAATAGTCTCCACTCTGTCAAGTCTACGCTTTATCTTGGGAAAGGCCCAAGCTTCTTTTTCAATGCCGATGAACTTATGGCCATACTTCAAGGCCACAATGCCAGTCGTTGCGCTGCCACAGAAGGGATCTAATATCATCCTATTAAACCGAATAGAATGCATTGATTGCAAGCTCGATAAGTTCCTCAGGAAGTCTGAGCTAAACCCATTTTTTAATTCAAGACAAGGGGCCACTATAACTTTCCCATACTCTTCATTAGTAGAAGATTTGAAAAAATAATAATCCTGATCGTTCTGTGTTAGAAAAACAGATATTCGCAGGACTACAATCAAATCATTTACTCGAACAGGCAAGAAAAAGGCAGAAGTGATTTAGTCCCACCATTTTTATAGCAACCTATGGGTCATGGGAATTTAAGATAAAATGCGAATGTTACAAATATAATGAGCAAGGCGAACGGATTGAGCACCCGGCTATAATGTAGCTGTTAGAAACTACCAAGAGGCAAAAAAAGAATTCTGGCGTCAGTGGAACGAAGATCACAAAGGTGAAAGATTTAGAGAAAGACGGAATCTAGGCGCGTGACAACGTGGGAAATCGAGTAATAATTAATGACTTTAGGGAAAAGATCTTGGGAATGCTTAAACAAAATGGCAAGAATAGGAGATTGAAGGTATGAAAAACCTTAAAGCTGTTTTTATAACTGCAGGTTTTCTCTTGGTGCTTTTGACTGCTCAAGCGGTTGCTATGTTTGTTAATGCTCAACCGATTACGGCATCTACACCATTTGAGCAGCTAGCACAAGGACAAGGACAACAACCAACAGCAGCAGCAACAGGAACAGCACCACCACCAGGAACTATACTACTTACAACATTCCCCAATGGAACATCAAAAGCGATATTTGCTAATGGAACAGTGATACAGATTCTAAATGGAGTTGGCTATCTTGTCCTAGATTCTAGTGTGTCTGCAGCTACAGCAGCAACTGCTTCTGCTTCAGTATCCAATACCGTTGTAAACAGAATTTATCAAGCGATTGCCATTGCCATAGGGATATCCATTAACAACACTTTCCTTCAACCTCCTCAGCAGCCTCCTACCAATGACACACAGGGGCCAGATGAACAATGTCTATTTGATCCATCTCTACCCCATTGTGCCGCAGATCCTGAGGGAGGATGTCCAGATGGCTTCTTTATGAACGAGGACAATCAATGTGTTCCTAGTCACACCAGATGCCCTGATGGCTATCATTCTCATGAAGATGATGAAAGTGGGAGGTGTATCCCAGATTCGATACCATGTCAGGACGGATATATAATGAATCCAGGTTTTCCATCATGTGACATTAAAGAGTTTGCGTGTCAAGAATCTCCTGAATTAGAAGAATGTCAGGTAGAAGAACAGCCAGGGATTGAGCCAATACCAGAGCCTGAGCCATCACCTGAACCTGAGCCAGATGGAGATGGAGGAAATGGTAACGGAAATGGTGACAATGATAATGATACCGGCAATGATGAAGATCAAGATGAAGATGAGAATAATGCTGGCAACTGATAGAAGGGTTAGTCAACAGAAAGATAACGGAGGCAATCGAGTTTGATTAAGTCTAGTTTGATGTTAGGCTTAGTGCCTGTCTCACTATATTTTTAGTAGAAACTAGTCAGACATATGCACAGAATAAAAGTTTTATCACTTATAAAAATAAAGAACATGGGTTTGCGATTGTCTATCCTGCTACTTGGCATAATCAATTTGATGCCTACGAAGCATAGTTCTGTTCTATATTTTCAAGCCGTTAAATAGTATTCCAAGAACAACCGAAAATAATTCAGTCAAACTAACACATAATCCAACGTTGAGTTACGGGAAAAGAATGTTTGGTGGAGTCATGAATAGATCATTTTATTATATGGAAATAGTCAATAGCGTTCCTAATACTGCAGCATCAGACTAGAATCGAATGAGAATAGCTCCATCTGGGAAAAAAATGAACTGGAATGGATCAATATTACGCACAGAGAATTTTTATTTTTATTTGAAGTTGCAGTATTTGTCAAGAATTCAATAACAGAGACAAGACTGTATGGATTGGGAAATTCATACCGTAGATGAAAAACCTATGGCTGATTATTGTCATACTCTGACAATTCACAATTCCCCTCCGAATCATAGTCTTTGAAGAGAACTATCCTCCAAATAATCATTTATGCTGTGGAAAACTGTATTTAATCCGATGAGTCTTTACAGGCTTTTAAGCCGACGGAGAATTGACAGACCCTAAATTAGAAAAGGATTTAAGAAAAGTTACGGTGTAATTGCATACAATGACCTCTGTTAAACCTATACCTGACGGATATCATGTAGTGACACCTTATCTTGTTGTTCAAGGTGCTGAAAAGTTGATTGATTTCCTGAAGCGAGCATTTGATGCGAAGGAAATAGAACGTATGTCAATGCCCGATGGGAGCATAGGACACGCCGAAGTTAGAATTGATGACTCCATCATTATGATGGGCGATGCTAGAGAAGAAATGTGGAAAGCAATGCCGTCTTCAATCTACCTTTATGTAAAAGATTGTGACGCAGTTTACAAGCATGCTCTTGAAGCTGGAGCTACATCGTTGATGGAGCCAAAAGACCAATTTTATGGAGATCGCAGCGGAGGTGTAAAGGATCCGGTTGGAAATCACTGGTTTATTGCAACGCATAAAGAAGATTTATCCAAAGACGAACTCAATAAGCGTGCGGAAGACTATATTAAGCAACAACAACAGAAACAGCAGCAATAACTCTACATCTTTAGAATCACCTAATATTTTCTCTTAGTTTATTACTTGATGGAGTTCTTGATTATACGACATTTACCGCAATCTGTCTATGTTTTCCATAACGTTTGAGTCATTAATTGTCCTTGCCCGGCATCTTATTCAAGTATTATACATTTCATACTACAAATATAATGTCGTAATAGTTCCATAGAGATTCGATGGATCAGCTATTTCCATTATTGTTTTAGGTTTCGAAAATTCATCCAACATATGTCCCTATCATCGCATTCTTCAATCCCAAATCAGCTAGTGGTAATACATCTTTCTTACCAAGACGAAGTATCAAGAACATTTCTAAAGACATTAACAGACAATAACAATCGCCTGAAAAAACCTCGGATTCGCAGCTCAGCGTATACGCAATGGCATCCACAAAGGAAATATTGATTATAAATGAAATATGGTAATAACATTATGAAAAGCGGACAACAGCAAATCGCACTAGTAACTGGTAGCTCATCTGGGATAGGATTTGAGACTTCACTTCTACTTGCTCGAAATGGCATTCACACATATGCTACTATGCGTAATCTTAGTAAATCAGCGAAGATTCTTAGCTGTGCAAAAAAAGAGAATCTTCCATTAGAAATACTTGGTTTAGATGTAACTAACGAAACGTCGATCTCTGAGGCCGTAGAAAAAGTAATTGATGAAAAAGGTAGAATTGATATCCTAGTTAATAACGCGGGATACTCACTGTTGGGGCCATTAGAGCAACTTCATATAGATGAAATTAAGGAAGAATTTGAAACTAATTTCTTTGGCATAGTAAAGCTCCTTCAATGTATATTACCCTTTATGAGAAAACAGAGACATGGAAGGATAATAAATATAAGCTCAGTTGCAGGCAGGATTGGATTTCCATTATCCTCTGCATACGTTAGTTCAAAGTTCGCTTTGGAGGGGCTTACAGAATCTCTCAGATACGAAGTTCATAACTTTGGGATACATGTTATACTCATAGAACCTGGAGTAGTAAAGACCAATTTTTTAAACAGCATGAAAGTGGGAAAGAATGTGATTACATTACAAAATAATAACAATGATAATTCACCATATACAAAATTGCTCCAGAAGAGAATCTCTGCATTTAGACCAAGATTTGAAAAAGGTTCGTCGGCTATTGAAGTGGCAAAGATAATTCTAGAAGCAGTTACGGCTGAAGAGCCCAAAACAAGATATCTCATTGGACATGATGCGATAAAGATGATGAAAAAAAGAAAGGATACAACTGATGAGGAATTTGGCAGATTGGTGATGGATAGTGTTTTAGGTCGGGATTCCTGCTAATATTTTTGCTATTAACGGGTTCAGGATCTGGTTGGCTCAGGCTGATCTGCTAGTTCGTTATCAAAAGTTTCGGATTGCTGGTCTTCATTTGCCTCTTGCGCGGATGAAGAATACAGAGTTTATAGACGATGCATTAACCATACTACCTACCATGACACCTTGAAGCACAATAACATCCAGTGTTAGGTATTGCTCTTTTTTCATCAGTATAACGATGACAAGGAAACAATTTTTTTAAGAATTACAGATCCCCTCATTCGATTACGAAGTATTTACAGGTCGTAAATCATCCTGCATTTCCGCGAATACTTGTAGATAACGTCTACCTGAGTCGGTTATTTCGTAGTGGGGAAATGTTCCTAATTTCGCTGTTTTCCTCTTTAACAGCAGTCTGGATTCGACTAATGCTGGAAGATAGTCAAGCGTCTGCCTATATGTTAGTCTGGCACGATATTCTATATGAAGTAGCTTACATATGTAGAATGATGAAGGTGATTGGTTTCTCAATAGGACTTCCCACAGGATCTTGTTAACTATTTCATATCTGGAGCGATGAGGTATATTCTGCTTCCTCACCCTTTTCATCTCAGTGGTGGTAGAACTGAGGAGGATCATGTTCATTCTTCTGGTAACCGTAACCCCAACTACAGTGTTAGAAATCTAGCGGCTTGGGATTTCATGAATTTATTGATGTATTAACTATCCTCTTCGTCTGACATCACATCTATCCCACTTCTTTCCAGCAGTCTTTGATTCATCAATGATTTAGTGATATAGGCATAGCAAATCCAAAACTCATTCCATTCTCCCACAGAAAGTACACCGTGAAACTTGGTCTGATAAAATATCTTTGATGTGATACCTAGGTGTAATAGTTATATTATCTTGCTTGCATATAGAGCATTCACTGGTTACGACTCTAGTAAAATCAGTTCGTCTAGCACGCCTTACCTCAGTCATATTATCATTACTATTTTGCAATCTTGAAAGGATCAGATATATTCAAATTGGAAAAAGATTAAGTAAAAAGTTGAGTAATTCTCCGAAAGATAGATCATAAAACTATTGAGGATCATATTTTTCCGGACCCTGCTATCTGTTATTTCCAGTCTTGTGGTCCTACATCATAGAAATAACTACAATGCACTTTAGTAGTATCAGTAGGATTAATAGGGAGAAGTTTTACGGTATTTGAATGAGCATTCTTGCATTTTTAGGCTTATGGTCGTTAATAGATAGAAAAAGCATTCTTATCAACAAAGCACCTATTCAGAAGGTAAAGTAAGTAACGAACGGTCTGTTCTGGCAAAACGAGGAAATAATGTTACATACGCATATAGCGGACTGTAATGAAGTTGTCTTCAAACTTATGAAGGCGATAATCTTCGATATGGATGGTGTTCTGGTAGATACAATGCCCTTCCACTATGAGGCTATGAAGGCCGCAGTAAAGGGACCTACAGATATTGAATTGGACAAGAGGACTTTTTACTTGCTTGAAGGGATGCCAATAAATGAAATGGCCCATAAGATACTTAAGCTAAAGGGATACGATGCTAGACGGAGAGAACACACAGGACTAGATATTATAACACAAAAAATAGGGACAAGAAAGAAACAAATCTTTTTAGAGCAGATGAAACAGATTCCAGAATCA
Source organism: Nitrososphaeraceae archaeon (assembly GCA_035641095.1). GTDB lineage: Archaea > Thermoproteota > Nitrososphaeria > Nitrososphaerales > Nitrososphaeraceae > TH5896. The sequence goes on along the minus strand of DASQUV010000100.1, from coordinate 21,340 downwards.
TTCCAAAGTGTTAAAGAGTTGATATTTAACGATCTAGAAGGCCTGTTTGAAAGCCGTTGTAACTGGCTCATCAAAGCAAGAACTAGAAACTATTATTGAACACAATTTTGGAAAAGATGTATTCAATGTAGCTATCAATGGTGATGAATTTGAGGGAAAAGGTAAACCTGATCCTTCATCATACATAGCTGCTCTGCAAAGACTTGGAATACCTCCTCAAGATGCTCTAATAGTAGAGAATGCTCCTTTAGAAGTCCAAGCAGCTAATAATGCTAAGATAAAGTGTATTGTTATTCTTAACTCTTCACCACTTATACCCGTTGATTTTGAAGGTATCATCAAAAGGGATAGTATATTCACAGATATCAAATCGGCAAGGTGTGTATTGAAGGATTGGTGTATTAGTGATCACTATTGTATATAGAGTAGTATTGAGAACGTTCAGTTAAGCCCATTACCACTCTAGAATCCTACAATAGGCCCTCCCCCTCATCAAATTGAATAATATAAGATACAGAAATCTGTCTGACTCTGTGCATTTCAGAATCATCTGCCTACGGCCTTAATGAATAATTCTAATGATTTAGCGTCAAGCGGGTCTTGAAATGCTAGTAGGAACTGATCAACACCTGCGTCTGTATACTGCTTAAGCCTATCTTTTATTTTTTCAGGTGTTCCAACTAGGCCATGTTTGAGCATCTGATTAGCAACAGCAGGTCCTCTCTCCATTGCGAATATTCTTTTCTTGTATTCTACGTCCGATTCAGATTCGGATATTATAACGTCTAGTTCAATTGATTTAGTTATTCTTTGCTCTACGTTTCGATTGACCTTTTTGCATATGCTTTCAAACTTTTCATTAAGCGAAACAAATTGTTCAGGAGTTAGATAAGAGGATTCCCATCCTTGTGCATACTTAGCGGCTATTTGCATAGTTTTGTCTTGCTTTGCTGCTATCGTTATTGGAAAAGCATCATTTTGAGTCTTGGTTTGATTTTTCAACAATGCTGCATCTTTTACCTTAAAATGTCTTCCTTCAAATGTCGTTGAAGGTTTACTCCATAGCATACGCAATAATTGTATACCTTCCTCTAGTAATGATACTCTTTCAGCGTTATTAGGATAATCTATACCATAAGGATGCCACCATTGCGAAGCCCATTTGAGTGTTGCACCTGCACCTGTTCGAAATTCGAGTCTTCCATTAGAAATCTCCTGCATTGTCAAAGCTTGTTTTGCCAAAAGAGAAATGTTTCTATATTGTGGGAACAAATAAGTTATAACAGGCCCCACTTTAATCTTCTGAGTTATTGCGGATAAGTTAGAAATGATGGTCCAGCTATCCAAATCTATATCAGCTAAAGATTCAGCATAGTAAAACCCATAATAGCCTAACTTTTCAGCCAACAAGCATACTTCTTTAATCTTGCTATATTCAGTTCCCCATACTTCAAGACAGAAACGAGCGTTAACCAATATTCGACCATGTCAAAATGGGTTATTTAAGTTTGTTGAGAATCATAATCAAAGTCAAAATTTAGGTAGGGTTTGATACTACAAAAGAGTGAAGTAACCATAGATGACGCTACAGGGCCTAAGTAAATATCTAGACAAATACGATTCGCAGCTAAGTAGTGCAGCAGCTAAGCAGCCTGAACTACTGGAAGGTTTACCATTTTATGACTGGTCTATTAGACATAGTGTAGCTAAGCGGATTACCACTTTCAATAACGTTATAGGCTTACTACAAAAGAACGGGCAGCCATTTCCATTATTCGATTATGAGCAAATGCTATTCAATGAATTGCAGCGCCACAAACAAGTCTGGATTAAGAAAGCAACTGGCTTAGGCATAACAGAGTTTATGCTGAGATATAGGCATGGCTCTGCTTTTGTTATTCAAAAGTAACAAAATCGCAGATGTGCATTGTGTTACAGGACCCAGGATAGAGCTAGCAATCACTCTGATTGATAGGATGAATGCATTATTTCATCAAGGTTTTCTGAAATTTGACACCAAAGAAACAGTTATCGAACTCAATGGTGTGTACATTTCAGCGTATCCATCGCATCACCTAGACGCAATGCGGGGGCTTAACGATGTGGCATTCATTTACTTAGATGAGGCAGACTTTTTCCCGCCTGGGCAACAGCAAGATGCTAGAGATGTTAGTGAACGATACATTGCCAAGTCAAACCCTTGGATTGCTATGGTCTCTACTCCTAACTCTCCAGAGGGTTTGTTCTAACGCATTGAGAAAGAGCCTGCTAATACATGTCTGTATCGTCGGTTATTCTTGGACTATACCTACGGATTAGGCAGGATTTATACGGAAGAGGAGATCCAAGCAGCGAAAGCATCACCTTCATTTGAGAGAGAGTATAACTTAAAATATCTAGGTCTAATCGGTAATGTCTTTCACACAAAGGATATTGACGCAGCGATTGAAAAGGGCAAAGCCCTGGCGCAGCAATTCGACAAGGCAAATCGCTACTCGTAGAAGTCTGTGGGTCTAGACCCAGGCTTTGGTTCATCAGCTTTTGGTGTCTGCATTACCGAATTGGTGGATGGCGTCATCAACGTACTGCATGCTGAGGAATATCCAAGACCTGACTTTAATGAGATGATTGAAACAACGCTAAGGTTGCTGCAAGAATACAATATAACCTTTGAGAATATTTGCCGCATATTCATAGATGGTGCAAATCCTTCATTCATCAGAGCATTGAAAGCACGGCTAGGAGTATACTGTTATCCTATAAAGGTCATAATCCTCGATCTTGACTAGATCCTTGATTTGCAGAGTGTTAAGCGCTCCTATTCTCATCCCGGTTGAAGCCATCAGCAGGACGATAACTATAGCCCTCGCATCACATTTTAGCAGAATGTGCTGTATTTCCTCATGGGTATAAGCCCGATCATCTTCTTTGCTTGACTCATTTGGTGGAATGAACTTTGTGATTTTGCGCTTGTTTAAGACAATGTCATTCATCTCAAAGAAGTGAAATATCGCGCAGATGTAAACATATATTGACGTAGGTGCTAGTTTTTCGTTGTCCGCGAGATGCCGGATATGATTGATAATTAGTGATTCGATAAATCTAGGGCCTCTTTCTTTTGCTTGGATTACTAGACTCTCATGATCTGGCATATTAGAGCATTCAAGTGTTGAAAGCTTAGGCTATACAGCTTTTTGGTATGTTTCGAGGCTACGCCGTCAGTTACAGAATAAATGGGTTCTTTCTGTTGCTCTTGTCTCTGCATTTAGATATACCTTCTCTTTGTGTTTCATTTATAAAAATGTAGGATATCCTACAGTTAAACTCAATAATCCGTGAGGCGTTACTTGTATCGTAATCTATCATTGGCGCTTGATCTGCTTCGTTCAAAGGCACTTTTTCAAAACACTATTGATGTATGGATTATGTTTTGCGAGGAGAGGGGAATCGATTGGTATGACATTAACTCGTATAGGAGTTTTGTTAGTTATCTTATTTCAAATGGATTTAAGATGCAAAAATTCCCTCTTTGCATTAAGGAATCAGCAGGAGTATACGAAAGAGGTAAAGACAAGGCCAAATTTCTCGAGGATTTATCTCATATTTCTAGCGACGAAGCAGGAGCATTTACAATAAAATTGGCGGATAATACAATGTCTACAATACGAAAATTTAGGACTTGATTTAATAACCTATCATGCTACAAACTAACTCCAGGACGCAATCCTAGACCAATTTCATTTTTGTTATTGTCAAACTGACGCCTCTTGGAATTTGTGTATGAGTTTCTCAGCAATTACTCTGGCTGCCAATTCCTGTGCCTCTTTTGTTTGCGCACCAATATGAGGAGTACATAAGACATTCGGCATTTCTAGGAATTTCTTATCAACAGGCGGCTCGACCTCAAAAACATCCAGCCCTGCACCAGCTATTTTTTGATCTTTCAAAAGATCATATAGGGCAGTCTCATCCACGATTCCTCCTCGCGAAGTATTTATAAGGTAGCTAGACTTTTTCATTCGAGAAAGAAGATCACCATCAAAGAGGTGGTATGTGTCAGACGACAGCGGAACATGAATGGTTATGAAATCAGAACTTTCAACTAGTGTATTTAGATCAGCGTTAATCATGCCAACCTCGTTGATGTATTCTCTGCTAATAGGGTAAATGTCATAGCCTATAATATTCATTCTCAAAGCTCTAGCAATACGTCCTACATTTCTGCCTATATTTCCGACACCTACAATGCCAAGGTATTTCCCACTCAGTTCTGTTCCAATCAAAGATTTTTTGATCCAATTTCCCTTTGACAGTTCAGAATGCGCAAAGGGAATAAGGCGAGCCAATGATATCATAGAACCTATGACTAATTCTGACACTGCATTTATTGCAGCTTCTTGGGCATTTATGACTTCAATGTTCTTACTTTTCGCATAGTTGGTATCAATGTTGTCCAGACCGACACCTACACGTGCTATGACCTTAAGAGAATTTCCCTTTTCAATTACCTCTTTAGAAACAGTGGTCCTGCTCCTCACAACTAAAACATCATATCCGTTAACCAGGGATTGGAGCTTTTCGAATGATATTTCTGGCTGGTAATCAACAATCATTCCAGCCTTTGTCAATATTTCGACCCCTAGCTTATCTATTGAGTCACAGATAAGAACTCTCCAAGCGGTGCTCATAATGGTCAGGCAACCAGTTGCCTATATATACTATTTCAAGATTGATTCAAGATTTCATACGTCCTGGATGGCTCATGTCCATGCCCTTAACTTTCATAATTGAGTTACTCCCAAAATATAATGTAGTGGTAGTGTATTACATAATTACTTTAGGCAATCTAATGCTTATAATTATTCGATTACTAAAATATTAACACGGTCTATTCTAATTAATCTAACTGACCGGGGTTTGGCTCAAATCAAATATTACTGCTACCGATGGCATTCCTACCTCTATCATTTCGATTGAATCAATGCTTATCTACATTCAGGTCTGAATACTATTTCATTGCCTCAGTCGTTTAATACTCTAAAACATAGTGGCAGTCACTGGTACGAGTTCGTATGAACAATACTTTAAGTTATTAAGTACGCGTACGTGCGTTTTTTGTATGTCAGAAATGCTGCCAACATAATCCAGATTTGTATAGCATATCCTTCAAAATCGATTTGCTCATTGATGTGCCGAATTGTAAGTTGGCGGTTCTTCAATTCTTATTTATGTGCTTTCTTGGCACTTGCTAGCTCTCCTCAATATTTCTAGTCATCGGGTTTGCTACTATCCTCATTTCAGGGAGTAATTCTACCCTAAATTGTTCTAATAGAATCTTACTCTCTTATACATTAATGTTAATTAGTACCGCCAAAACCGCCGTCAATTTCGGCATCATTCTCGTCAGATGGATATGCCGCTCAATTTGGCTGGCAATAAGGGGAGCAACTCAGCGATATCATTATATTTAAAATTAGATAAATAAAATCAAAAGCATCGGAATGTCATTCATCAGATATCGAATAATGAGGATTAGAAGGCTAACTAAGAATAAAGCATATCTGATTATCAGATCATTACTTTTCCTTTATCTGAGAATAAAGATAAAACTAGGGTGGTACTGACTTTAACGTTGTTCGATTGAACTAAGCTTTAGTTAATCCAATTCTTACGTCTACTGCCCTTGTTCCACTTCCTTCTCCGAACACTAAAAGTGGATTCATATCAAACTCTTGTATTTCGGGAAAATCAGTTACCAGCTGTGATAATCTTTGGAGATTTTCTGCTAAAGCTTTCAAGTCAGAAGGTTTTTCGCCTCTCGTTCCCTTCAATAATTTAATTGACTTTATAGACTCGATCATCTCAATAGTGTCTTTTTCGGTCACAGGAGCTATTCTAAATGTTACATCTTTAAGAACTTCTACATAAATGCCTCCTAGACCAAACATCAATAACGGACCGAACAAGGAATCACGTTTAGTACCGATTATAGTTTCTTTACCGGATCTTACCATCTCTTGGACTAAAATCCCTTTGATTAGAGCGTCCTTATTGTATTTTCGTATGTTTCCTATGATATCATTGTAACCTTTCCTAACTTGTTGCTCGTTGGAAAGCCCAACCTTGACGCCTCCTGCATCCGACTTATGAATGATCTGGGGAGAGACTATCTTCATAACCACAGGATATCCGATCTTTCTTGCTGCCTCGGCGCATTCATCTTCGCTTTTTGCCAAGTAACTCTTTGGTGTTTGAAAACCATACGCTTGAAGAACTTCGTACCCCTCCTCTTCCAGTAGGTTGGAGCGACCTTCACTCCTAACGTGATCGAAAATTTTTGTTACCTTGTCAACATCTACCTCAAAGTGCTTTGGTAGTTCTTCTTCTCTTGAGAGCCATTCTCTGAAGCTATACATTGCAGCAAGTGTCTGTATAGCTGGTTCAGCGTACATAAAATGTGGGATATCTCCTTCAGATAGTACTTTCTTGTTTTCCTCACCCTCAGCTAAACCCATTAAGGCAGCAAGCATTGTCTTCTTTGTTCCTTTCGAAGTATTTACGATAGTCCTTGCGAGTTCAGTATAGTCTAAAGTCGCAGATGGGGTACACATTGTTACTATTGCGCCAACGTTACTATTGGATAGCAATTCAACCAATACCTTCTCGAATCTCTTGTAATCAGCATCTCCAACTATGTCAACCGGATTTCTAGCCGATCCATGAGGGGGAATGACCTTTGAAATTACATCTTTGGAAGCAGATAAGTCTGCCATTTTCAGCCGAAATTCAGCGCATATATCGGTGGAGATTATGGCTGGTCCTCCTGCATTTGACACTATAGCCACTCCTGAACCTTTAGTTGGAACCAATTGTTTTGAAAATGCCGTAGCGAATTCGAATAGGCTCTGCATCGTATCTACACGAATAACTCCTGACTGATCAAAAAGCGCATCATAGGCTTCATCTGATCCCATTAGTGCCCCCGTGTGCGACATTGCTGCTTTTGCCCCTTCAGGAGTTCTTCCTGACTTAAGGACAATGATAGGCTTTTTGTATTCTTTAGTTGTCTTCTTTGCTATCTTCATAAATCTTCTTGCATCGTGGATATCTTCCAGATACATTACTATTACCCTTGTTTCTATATCATACGCTAAAAGCTCCAGCACGTCATTTTCGTCCATATCAACTTTGTTTCCCATACTAACAACCTTTGAAAATCCTATTCCTTGTGCGATGGCATCTTCTACCGTGGCAGCACAGATTGCGCCGCTTTGCGATACCAAAGCAATCCCTCCATGTTTAGGCGTTATTTTGAGAAAAGTGGCATTCATCATGTTTTCTGGTGAAAGACTCATAATCCCCAAGCAATTAGGACCAATGATTCTTGTCCCGTATTTAGCACCTATCTCTCCCACTTCTTTCTCAAGTTTTGCACCATCACTGTCAACCTCCTTGAATCCTGCGGTAACTATTATCGCTCCTTCAATTCCTTTCTTACCAACTTCCTCCATAACCGAAGGCACAGTCTTGTTAGGAGTCGCGATGACTGCAAGGTCGATATCATTAGGAATATCCAGCACGCTCTTGTACGCCTTCAGATTGAAAACGGTAGGATTAGAAGGAGTAACAGGATAAATCTTTCCCTTGTATCCTCTCTGTATGTTAGAAAATATTGCCCTTCCTACACCGGGTTTTTCTGACGCACCAATTACTGCAATGGAAGAAGGCGACAGAAATATCCGTTGGGTTCCAATCTCTGCCATACTAGAGGTAAAGACCCAGAAGGATAGTTATAAATGCATTTGTTCTACACTCGAAAATGACATTGCGAGATTCGCTGCTTCCAAACAAAGTGCAGCCAAAAGGGATCATGTCACTTACATAGAACTATATCATGGTAGCAACACATTGTGCAGTACAGAGAATAGATTCTGGTGACTGTGGTTCAAACACACATTATTCAAGCCATCTATTCGATCAAGATATCAGAAATCATAGTCGTGAATTGCCTCTGAATATAGAGACCATATCAAGATTTTCTATCCAATCCGCTTATAATGTGGGCACCTTTGTTGGCTCCTTCATAAATATATACTCCCAACGCATCGATATTGGATGGCATCTTTGGAGCAAGCAGCCGTATTATTTCGGTTGAAAGATTTTCAACGGTTGCCTCACCTGACAACATAAATGTCGTAGCCTTAGGGACCTGTAAGTTGAAATCCCCTTGTAGACCTTTGAAGGAAACAAAATAGTGCTTTTCGTCCTCTTTTACAACATATTTTTTGCTAATGAAGAACTTGTGATCCATCAAATTCAAAGCCTGTTTGATGATCCGTTTAGCATCTCCAAAATCTATTACAAGGTTATTCCTTGTCGTACCGATTATCTCTACCATCACATTTGACGTATGTCCATGCAATATAGAACACCTTTGGACTAAGGGAAGAATATGTGCATAATCAAACGCTAGTGAAGGATCCTCGATAAAAATCGAGCTAGTTTCATTCTCATGAGAGTCGTACACGAAGACTGATCCTAATTCGTCTACCTTTGCAAGATATCTTGATGATCCTAAAGCAATGATGTTAGCGTCGGGACTTTTCTCTTTTATAGCATTGAATTTCTGGAGATCCGTCTCTGAATCAACTACCTCAATATACTTATTTCTAATTTTGAAATCTACAGTTAATGGTTCACCGTTAGTCATTCCTGGAAATGCTACGTCATAATCAAATTCCTGATCCAAAAAAGATAGCAATTTTGCGAGAGTTGATTCAGTCCTGCTTCTATACATTAACCTATTCTGATCTAGATACCTGATGTCTTTATCCTGAAGACTTTTCATACAAAATATCCATATCTTATCAGCGCTTCACATATAAACTGTTTTTGTCGCTTAGCTTTCGCTCAACTGGGAGGCCTGTGATCACGGGTTCGTATATGTCGTAGCAGCATTGCGACGGGCTTCCCATGTGACTCCTTGGATGTCCTGATTGACTTGTACAACATTGTGATTGCTAAGGAAATTTTTTTCTTTTACGTATTCATTATGGGACTGACCTAGGCCGGGTATGACAACAGTGCGATATATGATTAGATTCAGGAATTTAGTACAAGTCCGTTCCCATTGCTGAAGTATGCGAATAGTATTCTTTTAGAAGGATAGCCCCACTTAAACAATCTACATTATCAGCGTGTGTCTATCTAAGTGATTCCTTTTACAATACCTGATTGCATATCTACCAAAATCTGACAGATAGTGATCTCGAAATGAGTCGATTGATTTATGAAAACATCACACCGTAAATCGTATTAATACAATCAAAGGAGGGTCGCATCAAATTGAAATTATCTCCATTCTTGAATTAGATGAAATATTGTGATTTGCGATGAATCCTGATGAAGCAGCTATCACATATTTTGCCACCGAGGTATTCTTGTAAGTACATTTTGAAGCATCAAACGGGTTGTTGCAGATTTGTGCATTTTCTTTGGTATATACTACGTGCCCATTTTCATCAAACCAGATCAAGTCAAGATTATATTGAATGTTTATCAGCCATAGTGCGTAAAGGTCTGGCTTTTCATATACTAACAGCATTCCCGAGTCTAGAGGAATTGAATCCTCTCTAAACATCAACCATCTTTGTCGCTCTTCAGGTGATTTCGCCACCTCTATTTTGATAGTATCATTGTCGATCTTTATTGTGCCTATAGGAAAACTGAGATCTCTATTCTTAACCTCGGAAGGGACTAGTAGGAGACCCAATATTCCTATAGTAAAGGCGGCTAAAATGGCAGGTAATAAAATTACCATCTTCCTAGCCATAACCACATCAGTTAAACAATAAATGGATTTGAATCTTGCTGTAATTAACTTGGCAAATAAGGTCCAGTTCAGCTTTATTGTTCCGAGATATCTTACGGAACATATTGCAACTAAATATTTTTTCTCGTTGAATTGAGATTCCTGAACATGACAGATATATACGAAGAGATTTGCGATCTGCAGTCTGTCCAGATATATAATCGTACATTAAAAGGTAGATAATTTTGAGGCTAAGTATTTGAAGTATTCATATAAAGAACCATAAAAGCTGCCGCGTCTTTACCCATTATCAATATAGAGTTTGTATGATGTTTCTTACTCCACACCATTACTAACCTGCAGACCAATAGACCCCATTCATATTTTATATAAACAAAAAGTCCGCTATTGCAAAAACCGCTGTATCTATAGATATGATGATAATATCCAGTCGTGAATGAAAACCGGTGTAGATTTATAGCACTATTAGTCGGGCCGGGTCCTTTTCTTCCTATTTGAATAAACCGCCTTGGATATCAACAATAATCTGTTCTAGATCCAATTCGTAAGTGAATTCAACATTTCTGACATGGGAAGATAGCGTCCTTCGGATCAACTTGTTCTGTGTATCAGCCAAATATCGAGCCGGATCGAAACCATTATTACTCTATTTAACAAGGCATACAAAGTATTGGGCAAAAAGGAACTTTCTGCTCTGTTTTCTGCTAATCCAGATAGATACTATAAAGTAGCACTATTTGATAAAGTTGGATTTCGGCGGCATAAATGTATTCTTTGTGGTAAGTTTTTTTGGTCTCTTGTAGATAGGGCAGTTTGCCCCGATCACGAGGCTTATGGATTTCTTGGAAGTCCTCCAACAAGCAAATGCCTAGACTATATTGATACGTGGAAGGAAGTCGAAGCATTCTTTGGGTCAAATGGGCACGCGATAGTAAACAGGTACCCTGTTGTATGCAGATGGCGGGATGACCTTTATTATACAGTAGCCTCCATTGTTGATTTCCAGAGAGTGGTTCAGAACAAGGTATTTTTTGAACTTCCTGCCAATCCACTAGTTGTACCTCAAATGTGCGTTCGGTTCAATGACATTGAAAATGTAGGCCTCAGTGGTCGACACTACACGACCTTTTGTATGATAGGTCAAACCTGCGATGCAGATGAGGAAGGAGGGTATTGGAAAGATCGTTGCTTGGAGTTAGATTACCAATTGTTGACAAAAGTATTGGGAATTGATCCTAAGGCTATTACGTTCGTAGAGGACGTCTGGATGGGAGCAGGAGCCTTTGGGTATTCACTAGAATATTTTGTTAATGGGCTTGAACTGGGTAACGCAGTATTCACCGAATTCGAAGGAAACGAAAATGAATATCGAACTATGAAACATCGAATTATAGATATGGGAGCAGGATTGGAACGTTTCTCATGGATAACAATGGGCACTCCGACCAGTTACGACTGTACATTCGGTCCAGTCATTAAGGAGATGATGAGCAAAACTGGGACTATGCTAAATAAAGAAATACTAGAAGGTTACTTTAAGTTTGTCTCAAATGCACTTGAGAGAACAGAGTCAGACCTAAGAGCTCTCAAGGCCACATTTGCGAAGGAAATAAAAATTTCATATGAGGATTTGAACAGAATTGTTAATCCCTTTGAGGCAATGTATACTGTCGCTGATCATTCTAGGACTTTACTTTTTGCCATTAGCGATGGATCAATTCCATCCAACGTGGGGGGCGGCTATAATCTGCGAGTAATTCTTAGGCGAGCATTGGCGATACTAGAGAGAATGGGTTGGAATTTTAATTTGGCTGAAATCGCTGACATACACATTGGATATCTCAAACGTATGTACCCGGAACTAGAAGAACACGTAAATGATGTTAAAACAATTTTGCAAATTGAGTCTAATAGATACTTGGGGTCAAAGGAAAGAATGAATTCCATTACCTCGTCAATAAAGGGCAAGAAACAAAGCCTTTCAGTTGATGATCTAATAAGACTGTATGAATCAGACGGCATCACGCCCGAATTCCTTGTAGAATCAGGAGTAATCGAAAATATCCCTCAAGCCTTTTACGTAAAGCTATCTGAATTGCATGAATCTCATCATACTTCCCATAATCTTAGACCAATTACTGGCATCGAAGAACTGCAACCAACTAGATTGCTATATTACGAACATAATTCTATGACTGAGGCCGATGCCAGAATCTTGGCCATTATAGAAAACGAATACGTTATCCTTGATCAGACTATATTTTATCCTCGGGGTGGAGGTCAGGAGCCTGATACCGGTGACATTGAAGGTATTAAAGTATTAGACGTCATAAAGCAAAATGAAATAGTAATTCACAAAATAAGTTCTTCCAAGGTCCTCTTGCCCGGTATGAAGGTGCGAATCCGCATCAATCCAAGAAGAAGAGATCGAATCACTAAACATCATACTGCTACGCATATTGTTAATGCATCGACAAGAAGTATTCTTGGACCGTGGGTATGGCAAAATTCTGCGTTCAAGGACGAGGGCTATGCGAGACTGGATATCACCCACCATTCATCACTTACCAGAGAGGAGATCGAGGGGATAGAAAGAGCTGCAAATAGGGTTGTGAGGCAGGATAACCCAGTGATTATAGACACATTCGACCGTATCGATGCTGAAAGAAATTATTCATTTCGAATTTATCAGGGAGGTGTGGTCCCATCCAGTACAGTCAGAATTGTAAATATTAAGGATTGGGATATAGAAGCCTGTGGAGGAACTCATGTTAGTCGTACCGGTGAGATAGGCCTTATCAAGATTTTTAGGACTGAAAGAATTCAGGATGGTGTCGTAAGACTGGAATTCGTAGCGGGGGAAGCTGCTCTAGACTATGTGGAAAAACAAGATAATCAGCTTAATTCCATCTCGCGAATCCTAGGAGCAAGTAAGGAAAAGGTGGTTGAATCATTGCGTAAATCTGTTGACGAAGCAGATGAGACAAAAAGGAAGATTAAAGCTATCGCAAGAAAAACTCTACCCTCTGTCATGAATTCCATTTTCAAAGATTCGAAAGTAATTTCATCTGATGGAATTAAATTATTTAGTACGTATGATGAGGAGCTTGGGGAGGATTACTATATTTCATTAGGTGAGACGGCAACTCAGAGTGATCCATACTTGATTTTTGTTGCACTTATTGGTAAAGGCCAAGGTATACGTGTTATTACATTTGCCGGAGAAGTTGCCAGAAAACGGATTAAGGCAGGTGATTTAGCGCATCGGCTTTCACAGACACTGGGCGGATCAGGTGGAGGAAATGCAGCATTTGGTCAAGGGGGCGGGAAATTAAGGCATAAAATAAGAGAAACAATGTCATCATTAGAAGAAATGGTTTCACAAACCATTGGGCGATGAAATGCTATGCCTGACTCGTACCTCCGTCCACAAAAGCATGCTGCTCGACCAGACTGGAATTTAACCGAGAAAAAGTGGAGGCGGATTTGGGATGAACAGAAAACATTCGGATCGAATCCTGATCCTACAAAGCAAAAATATTTAGTAACAGTTGCATATCCTTATCCAAATTCCCCACAGCATATAGGACATGGGAGAACGTACACACTTGCTGACGTTCATGCTCGTTACAAGAGGATGAAAGGGTACAATGTATTATTTCCAATGGGCTTCCACTATACAGGTACCCCCATACTAGCAATGTCCCGTAGACTGGGATCAGGGGATACGGATCTGTATAATACTTTTCGCGATGTATATGGTGTTCCCTCTGAGATAATAAAATCATTCAAAGAGCCAGTGAATATAGCAAGATTCTTCCACCAGGAAATAAAAGAAGGGATGAAGGAAATGGGATTCTCAATAGATTGGAGAAGGGAATTCACTACTATCGATGAAGCGTTTTCTAAGTTCATATCATGGCAATTTAACCTTCTCAAGAAAAAAGGCCTCATAATCCAAGGGTCTCATCCAGTGGGGTGGTGTCCTAGGGACCAAAATCCCGTTAGCCAGCATGATACATTAGGAGACATAGAACCTAATTTCATCGAGTATACTTTAATTAAGTTCCTTCTAGATGACAAATATGTACTACCAGTGGCTACACTAAGGCCTGAAACGGTTTATGGTGTTACCAATCTATGGGTTAATCCCCATGTAAAGTATGTAGTTGCACGTATAGGGGAAGGTAATGAACCAATGTGGATTATCAGTCGTGATGCAGCAATGAAATTAAGGCATCAAGGTCATAGTGTGGATATCGATCACGAAATAGAGGGGATGAAACTGGTGGGACAGTATGTAAATAATCCTATAACACAGACCAACCTTCCTGTATATCCTGCGTCCTTCGTGGATCCTAAAGATGGCATCGGATTGGTCATGTCTGTCCCCGCGCATGCTCCATATGATTATCAGGCCCTGCTAGATTTCAAAAATAGTAATTCCTCCAAAGAAATGCATGATCATGAAATAGTCGAACCCATAACAATTATCGAATCTGAAGGCTATGAGGGTGCTAATATTATTCCCTCTCGAATCATAATTGAAAGGCTAGGTGTGAAGGATCAACACGATCCTCTATTGGAAAAAGCTACTGCAGACTTATATTCTCATGAATTCTACAAGGGAAGGTTAAAGGAAAATACTGGAAAGTATGCAGGTATGATAGTCTCAGAAGCAAAAGATCATATAAGATCTGAGCTACTGCAGAGCGGAAATGGAGAAATCCTTTATGAATTTGTCAAAAAACCAGTCAAATGTAGGTGCGGAGAGGAATGTGTTGTAAAGGTATTAAGTGATCAATGGTTCCTTAATTATAGTGATGCTAAATGGAAAGAGTTAGCTCACCAATGCATTAATGAAATGGATATCGTTCCTGATGAAATAAGATCTGAATTCAATTACGTAGTAGACTGGTTGAAGGAGAGAGCCTGCGCGAGGAAGTCTGGCCTTGGGACTCGATTACCTTGGGACCAAGATTGGATTATCGAAAGCCTATCCGATTCTGTAATATACACTGCATACTACATTATTTCAAGGTATTTTCGTTCTGATGATGATGGCAATATTACTGTTAACAATCTAACTGAGTCCCTTTTTGACTATGTATTTTTAGGAGAAGGCTCATTGAAGAGAATCTCCGAGGAGACTAAACTTTCCGAGGAACTTGTATTAAAAATAAGAAAGGAATTTACATACTATTATCCTGTTGACACACGGCATTCTGGGAGGGATTTGGTCCCTAATCATCTCACCTTCTTTGTCTTTAATCACGTAGCTTTATTTGACAGAGCCAATTGGCCTAGGCAAATTGTAGTAAATGGTTCGGTGCTTATGGATGGTAAGAAAATGTCTAAATCATTTGGAAATATTATACCCCTACGACAGGCAATAAGAGAGCATAGTGCGGACGCAATTCGAGTTGCTTTGTTGAGCTCAGCAGAAATTCTTCAAGACGCAGATTTTTCATTTGAGGCTCTTCGGGGTATTAGATCTCGATTGAATGATATTTACCAAATGGCGATACATCTTTCCAGCTCTACTCCTGGCCAAGAGTCCCTAAAGCAGATATACCACAGTCAAAGCGTTACCGAGTCTGAGGACAAGTGGATTCTGAGTATGATACAGAGGAGGATAAGAGACACTACGGTACTAATGGATCGGCTACGAGTGAGAGAGGTATTGCACACAATATTATACTCCATGGAGCAAGATTTACAATGGTATATCAAGCGAATCAAATCCAAGGGAAGAACTGGGACAGTCGTAAATACAATCCTATCAACGTTTCTAGAGACAAGAATCAAATTGATTGCACCTTTTGCCCCTTTTTTGGCTGGCGAAGTTTGGAATGGCATCATTGGAGACACTAGTAAAATAAAAGAGGATCTAGATTGGCCAATCGCAATGGAGGAATACAATGATCTCACTGCTGAGGAATCTGAAGACCTAATTAAGAATCTGATACAAGACGTACAAAATATTTTGAAGGTTACAAAAATGAAACCTACTAATGTCAATATTTACACTTCGGCAAAGTGGAAATGGAAAATATATCAAAAAATACTTGAACTAATTATTGCGAACCGTAATTCGAGCTTGGGTGATGTCATGAGAGCACTAGGTGAAGATCCAGAAACTTATAAAGCTCGGTCAGATGTAAAGTTGATAAAGAAGATTATGGAGGATGTTCTTTCGACTCCGGCGGAGCGGCGCGTACATAAATTAAGTATCAAAAATCTAAGCGAGCTGACGGTGATTAAAGACGTTGCCTCGCTGATTTCATCTGAATTGGGTAACTCTAACATAGAAATTTCAGTGTTTGGCGAAGAGGAGGAGAATGCAAAGAAAAACGATCCACAGTCCAAAGCTAGATCCTCTCGTCCTTTCAAACCTGCTATATACCTATCCTGATGACTATTCTTCAATTCCTAGTCTTTTTATAGGTAATAATAGAAGAAGCAAAATACAACACGAAACCGGCCACTACAAAGAGCAGGCCATACAGTGAAATGGCACCACGATCATAATAGGTTCCTAAACCAACTATGATGGCTCCAACAGCAAGTAACGCTATTCCTAATCGTGTGAATGGAGACATCAAGGGTTTCCTACGCTCAGGCATTTTGTAAAGTTCGTCTTCCTCCGTCGAAAAGTAAAAACTTGGATATTTAAAAACTTCTCTTCCGAGAGACGACAGAAAACCAAATACTTTAGCTGTCTTTCATTTTCTTCGTCATTGAATTGAAAGGCCAACTAAAATTATGGCTCTAACAGTTCGAGTAGTGGCATAACCAACTTCTAGATTCACAAACCGTGGATTGCCATTAGCTGCACGGTGGATTATAGGTGTATAGCGAGCTTGAGTGTGATTTTTAGCGAAAATTCCTTCTGATCGAAAAAATTCATTATGATCGCACCTTGCATTATAAGAAAAAAGGTTCGTAGTTTATAGAGAGGTTAAGATACCATTAGTGAGTCTTTTAATGAGTTCGATCTTCATAACAAGTAGAGGATGATAATCCAAAGGACGGACAAGAATTTTCTTAGCCATACTGATTATAATTTATTAAAGCTCATTAACAATTTTTTTTAATATGCATTAAGAATAATGACAATCTAACTGTAGCATTACTATCATGTCGTTTGGCAATAAATGGAATAAACAGCAAGGCGATAGTATGGGTGAAGCCGTTAGAAATAAGATACTTGAAGGTGTAAAACCACAAGCCCCACTCAAGCCACGTATAGAGGAAGCTAGAAGCAAATTGCAGATGCAGGTTACAAAGTTAGAGACGATATCGAGCAAAATGCAGGAAAAGGATAAACTAATTTTCGGTAGGATAGTAACTGCAATGCAGAATCATGATAGCCGCTATGCAAAACTATTATCTAATGAACTATCTCAGATCAGAAGGATGAACAAGATGGTTAGTTCTGCCAAGCTGGCATTAGAACAGATACAATTACGGCTTAACACTATGACTGAGCTAGGCGATGTCGTGATCACACTTAGTCCAGCGATGTCTGTCATAAAAGGGATCCAGAGTGGACTTTCCACTATGATGCCTCATGCAGATCAATCTTTTGGTCAAATTTCTGATCTATTGGGTAATATAATGTCTGGTACAGGGCAGATACCTTCTCCTGAAATAGCTAATGGAACACTAAGCCTAGATGATGAGGCCGTGAAAATTATTGAAGAGGCTACCTCAGTTGTTGAAGAGAATACCAGGGACAAATTTCCCGACCTCCCGACACAGGGTTCGGAATCAAGGACTGAAAGCTCAATTTACTAGCCTGCAAACATATAGAGAAACTCCTTATTTTTGGATGAAGAGCCACCAAAAAAGTGAGAGGATGATTTGTTACTATCGATTAGAGTTCCTGTCAATCTTATAGCTGTGCGCAGATTTCATATCAACTACAAATTCCTTTTGATCAGTCGCTGTTATCCGTGATTTTCAATATAGGGTGCAAAGCAAGTGGTCGTAAAATAAGAAGATTAGGTGAGGAACAGTACCGGTATCCTGTGCTAGAAGTTCAAAAATTTGATTTAATCTTTCAATATTTTAGGTTGATGAACATGACATATACTTATGATTCAACTCAAAATGTACGGGTCACAATAATGATTAATCCAAGGCATTTACAAGCATTAATGACTACAACAGATCATTGAAATGGAAGTGTATAGTATTCTATCTCGGAAATATATTGGGTCATATCTTCGGAGGCCATCTTCCATTTCGCAGCACAGCAAAAGACAACCGTTCCTCTTAACCCAAGTGCTTTCTCCTTAGACACAGGACGAGCAAAAATACAATATTCGATGTTATTTATGGTATAACATTATTGGGGAATTTATCGAATCAGTGAGTCAGTAAATCTAACCATTATTCTTGCATATAAACCTGGCAATACTCACATTTTTTGTCAAGACTAATCACTTTACCTTCTTCGGTCACATGATAATTAAGATGGGATCTCGCTTTGTCAACATTTTTTTTGATGCTAGAAATAGTCTCATCTGGTATGCCACCAATACCTATATTCCTGATTATTCTGGTATGCAATGTTTAAGCATAACACAAGAATTGTAAATACATTATAGCTTTTAAAACAAGACAATGGTGTCAATTTTCTTCTAACACTCACATAGAGAGGAAAATCAATAATCCATGCAAAGGGGGCTCTAACCCTGATTCTTATCACTTTCTTAGCTGTTGCATATTCAGCAAATGACACACATGGCCTGGCCTTTATGAATTAATGAGTGTATTATCCCACCACGCACTATGTTGCTGTTTTGTTCGAGAGCTCGATCAATTCTATATGAAATAGTGAATCCTTTCATGTACTGTTCTTTCTTCTATGCTCTTAAAGAATGTACCACAATGACTACACATGTGTACTCCAAACTGTTCGACATCGCCTTGTTTTAGTATTGTTAAGGTATCAACCGTTTCTATATCTTCGGCTACCATGTACCCAACATAATCAATTCGAAGTATATTTTCTACAAAAAGTTTGAAATCTTTTAATGAACCATTGACCCACTGAACAATATATAATGGGTCATTATCGTCCGTGGCACTAACTACTCCATTTTCATTTCTGTCGGAGGCCATTGAGTTGGTTTCCTTAATACCAATTACACTGTTTTGGGAACTTAACGCTTTACTGATATTCCTTATGATCGAAGATCTTAATTCAATAGGTAAAAAGGAAAGATCCAATTTGATATTCAAAATTCTCAGCTGGTATTAGATTTGATATTTGTCATGCTATCAATAAGGCTGTGATAATTCGGATCGGCGACTAAGAGAGTGCGAGTAGAAGATTCTGCGCTGTGCATAACGGCGGAAATAGCTGACAAAATCTGTATGTGCCTGTCGTAATAATTCGAGAAATTTGGCTGGAAGTAAATTAGATACAGGATCATGGAAAGAATCTCATTTTAACAATTTGATTATTGAACAAATTGCGACTAAGACAGATCTGAGCTCTATGAAACATTGATATCCACGGGGTAATGTAATGGCTCCACCAAGTCTGTCTTGTCATTGTCGATTGTAGTTAACTCCAAATCTACATCATATGTGCCACTTTGATTAAATACAGGGCCGCTAATCGTTATAGAAGATCCTGGATCAGCTATCCATGCGTTGGTAAGCACGTCTTGGTTGCCCGCGATCGTGTGACTTGATGAACTTCCTCTTTTGTCTTTGAACATTAATTTGACTTCACCGCTATGATCGTGAAAGAAGTCAGACAATATATGTTTTCCATCCTTAGAAATATCCATTCTAAATGTCACATGCTGAATATTTGCATTTTTTCCTTCATCCCGGAATCCAATTGTCGTCATTACATCGTCACCTTGAGCAATATTCACGGGTATTGTTTGCATATCTAATACTAACTTTCTTTCTCCAATGGTTGCTACAGGAGGTGGTGCACCGTGATGTTGAGCGTTTACTTCTTGAGGGGTTGGCTGGTAGTATATAATATTCCCTCAATGATAATAAATGATACAAAGATAACGAATGACATCGTATATCTGGTCATGACAACTGATTATAGTCTGCTAGAATATGAATTTAATCGGCATCGTCATTCATGTGTCAATAAATCGAATGATACAGATCAGCACGCTACTTTAAACTCTCAGTAATTGAGATTTCTCAGCTGCTTTTAATAATGAAGGTTGTTCGAAATGGGTTCCTGGTCACCCTTCGGTGTGGATCGGAGAGCAGAAATTGTTCTGCTTTTATAAAATCAAATTACCTGCGCTCTTTGACTCTTCCTCTTCCAGTCTTTCTTGGAGAAATGTTTCCAACTTTTCTACCCGGAGGGGTTGTTCTACCTACTGAAGATTGACGTCCAATGTGCTGATGTCTGCCGCCTCCATGTGGGTGATATACAGCTGCTTGAGCTATTCCTCTAACCTTAGGATAGAGCTTTCCACGTGAATGCATATACCTTTCTTTGTTGCCTGCTTTCAAAAATGGTTTCTCTCTCCTTCCCCCACCTGAAATAGCCCCTATCATAGCTCTGCACCTATTATTTAGCGTAGAAAACTTGCCAGAAGGAAACTTGATAATAACGCCTTCCATGCCATGAGAAAACACTACGGCTGATGAACCAGCAGACTTGATCAATTTTCCACCATCGCCAACATTCTTTTCAATATTGCATACTATGGTTCCATCTGGGATGGATTCTAATGGAAGTATGTTCCTCGCTGTTGCTCCAGCTCCTCGTCCCATTTCGATATTATCTCCGACTTTCGATCCTTCAGAGGCGGGGATATAGGAATTAATACCATTTTCAAAACGCACTTTGGCTAATGGGGCATCCCTCCCCCTCTCACGAACCAGATCAACAATTACTCCAGAATGATTTTCATCCAAATTATAATAGGGATACTTTGCAGGAGCTAACCTGCCTACTATAATCGCTCTAAATTGTTTTCCGCCCCTACCTCTTCTTCGAACTAAGGTTCTCTTCCCCAACTTAAGTAATCAAATCAAGGATTCTGAATAGGTGATTTAAGTTTATGCTAACCGCAGCTAACTTGGATGCTACTCAAACGTGTTATTTGAAGGGCAGAGGCGGAGGCGAAAGCTAATAAGGTATAAAGATGAGTTAAGTTCTAGGTATCATCGTGAGCCAGAATACACTCTCGCTAAAAGTACTTGAAGCTTATACTAGAGATGTTGGCAGAGGAGTAGCTCGTATTGATTATGACTCAATGGATTCTCTCACCGCTTCTACAGGAGATGTTATCGAGATCAGAGGCAAACGTCGAACGGTAGCAAAGTGTTTGCCTCTATACCCTTCTGATGAAGGCAAGGGAATTGTTCGTGTTGATGGTCTTGTACGAAATAATGCTGGTGTTGCTATAGGCGATACAGTAGTAGTAAGAAAGATAAAAGCAATTCCAGCTGAAAAAGTAATAGTAGCACCGCTTGAAGCAATTCCACCTATTGATGAAAGGTATC
>DASQUV010000099.1:0-10895 GCA_035641095.1 Nitrososphaeraceae archaeon | reverse complement strand
TAATCGAATCACAGGTATTCTTCTCCACGTCTAATGCTTTCTATATAGTCTGAAGCTTTCTTGTCAAGAATGTTATAATGAGAATCTGATAGGGAGCCTTTCTTAAAAAGATAAAGCAGTTCCTTTCTTATGCTCCGTAGTTGCCTGATGCATTGTTCCTCTTCTGTTTCGTGTAGTGTGTCATATGTAGTTTCGATTCTTGTCATATACCTGTTAATGTACCTCCTCTGACCGAACATGTAGTACCAGCCCTCAAATACTGATGATGCTCCTACTATACCACCTATTATGAAAACATATGCTTCAGGAGACAATGCTGGCTTGAAATTTGCAGTCAATGTACCAAATTCAGAGGGCTTCAAGAGTCAGAGGATTGCTACTAAGGTCATTTACAAGTCCAGACCATGAGCCTAAAAGGTATCCACGCCTGGCCCGCATTCGCCCCTACCACCATCATTCTTTGGCTTGGCTAGCCCTATCCTATTATGGTAATAGCGTCGCATTGGTAACGTTTTACACTAACCTTACCATAGACTGCAAATAATTGCTAGTTTTTTATGCTAGTTCTATAAATATTGATTAAAGCATACGTGGCAAAAGACTTTTCATCTATAAGAGGAGCACTGCTTACGCCGCTGCCTGTTCAGCAATCTCTACCCTCTTATTTCTATTCACGGTGTACAGGAGCATCATCTCTGCACATAAACCTAAAATACTTAACATACCACTTGGTGATATGGATGCCTCTTCAAACATATCGGAAGCTCCTGAAAAGAGTGTACCAAACTGGAAGGTCACGGGAGACTGGTTTGATGTTTGTAAATGCAGTGTACCATGTCCCTGCACTTTTGCGCAGGCTCCAAGCTATGGTGACTGTGATGGAGTACTTGCATATCATATCAAAAACGGAATTTATGGCAATACGACACTTGATGGCTTAAATGTACTAGCGCTAAGTTATTTCAAGGGTAATATCTGGGCTGGCGAGACCAAAGCAGCCATATCCATATTCTTTGATGAAAAAGCCAATGAAGAGCAGCGAGAAGCTCTACATATGATCTTTAGCGGCAAGGCAGGTGGTTTTATGGCTGAATTTGCAAAGATTATTGCAGAAGTCAGAGCAACTGAGTACGCACAGATCAAGTTTGACGTCGCCGATGACCTTTCTTACTGGAGTGCAGAAGTACCTGGCAAAGTTGTTGCAAGGGCTGAAGCTTTGACTGGACCTATGACTCCTGCTGGTAAACGAGTACAGACTAGTAATGCACCGGGAAGTGAAGTAGGACCTGGCACAGTCGCAACATGGGGAAAGGCTGTCACTAATGAAGTTGATGCCCTGGGTTTTAAATGGGCATGGAATAATAGATCAAGCAAACATATTCCATTTAATTGGAGTGGTCCATGAAACACACCTACGATACGGAAGAAAGGAAAAATCATAAACTAGTAATAAACTCTAACTCGAAGAAAATAAGATGATATGAATACCTCGACTCTCGTAATCATTACAATCGTAATATTGATTTCCTTGTTAACATGGTTAGTGTCGATATGGCAGTATGACCCAATGATGTCATCCATGATGACATTTTACCACAATCCAGCGGCACTATCTTTGTTTGTAGGAATATGGACAGCAGGAATGGCTGCTATGATGTTCCCTGCTATAGTACCTATGATTCTAGTTTTTAATCGACTTATTAACACGAATAATTCTATCAGCAATAGTCTGGGTAATAGCGCTACTAATAGCAAAATGACATACCATACGAACAGAAATGATCGCAACTTTGATAGTAGTACCAATGATGGCATAGGACATCACATAGAAAAAGGTGGAGATAAGAGTAATATTATACATAAATTAAGGAACACATTGCAATCAAAATCACCTGATATCATTCTCTTCGTATCTGCATATCTAGCTATCTGGGCCTTAACAGGAATAGTCCTACTAGTTGGCTGGTCGTTTTTATTTGATACACTGCTTCTACAGTTAGGACTAAATGATGGTCAACAACAGCAGCAGCAACTATTATCTGTAAATACAATTTATGGAATTGTACTTATCGTGGCTGGAGTATATCAATTCAGCTCATTAAAAACTAGGTGTCTTGGATACTGTGAGTCTCCTCTCAGCTTCTTTATGAGACGATGGCAAAAGGGCAGAGCAGGAGCTTTGAAGATGGGAATGTTTCACGGTCTCTACTGTCTAGGCTGTTGTTGGCCTTATTTTCTACTTATGGTTGCACTTGGATGGATGAATGTGCTCTGGATGGGATTATTTGCGGCAATCATCTTTGCAGAGAAAGTATGGACCAGAGGTGGTCTCTGGATCGCAAGAATTACTGGTATAGGTTTTATTGCCCTCGGAGTACTGTCTGCAACTGCTTTGGTATCGTTGCCATCCAATTCTATGAATAGCGGCGATGATGAAATGATGGGTATGACTATGGATATGCCTTCGTCTTCAACAGACAATATGACGATGTCCATGGATATGCCTTCGTCTTTATCACCATAATCAAGTGACGGATGTAGTAACGCTTATTCCAAAGTAATGATCTTTATTTCAATTTGGAAGAATATTGATAATACTTAAGTCTTATTGTTTTTGTGAAGTATTATTCATTATTTAATGATACTAAGAGGATGAAATACCTATATCATGACCCATAGTTATCTCTACATTAATAGGCTTCATTATTTGTTCTGCTCTAGATTTGTAGATTATATTATTCACAAGCCATCCATCTTCAGACTTGGCCCTGTTTGCATGCGCCTCGCATCTTGTCAGCTTCTTATCCGGGTCAATACTATAATTTCAAAGAATTTTTCAGCCGAGTAATGTACTTTTCTCTGGTCTGCTCAGCATTAATAGCAAAGACGAATAAATCACAGGGTTCCGATTCCTCCCCTATGTCTAAATGTAACATACTCAATTTGTTTTCTCTCTCCTTTTTTGGTCAGAGAATCCTATTTGAGAACTAATATTATACTGGGCCCAAGGGTGTGTGAACCATTTTTGACGTATAAATTGGGCTCAAAACTTTAATGCTGAACGAACCTTTTCGGGTAAAGTCAGCATTATCTGCCTGCCTCGATGTTGATTCAGAGCCGCTTCAACAAGACAATCACGAAGGATAATCCTTTGTTCATCTTCCAATGATTGATACTCTTCAAAAAGAACAGAAGAGTAATTACTTTCATACATGGACGGATCATTTTCGTATCTACTTATAAATGAGGAAAATATAGTCAAGACTTCGCTACTCTCTAACTTTGACACTACTCCAAGCCAAGTTCGAATCACCTTCTTCAAGGTCTCTTTATCTGCTAAGGATAGACCCTCCAATATTGAGTCGATAAATTCGTCCTGTGTTTTTGAGTCCTTAGCACAAAGTTCATGTAGCCTGCTTCTCATCATAGACTCACGTAAGAAGTCAGGAAGATTCGATAAGATTCGAATAATGTCCTCTGTAGGATATTTTTGTGACTCATCTGGCATATCTTTGATTACTTCAGAACATCTCTTATTAAGTATAATAAGAAAGTTGTATCATTGCCAACTGGCATAAGCCCACCAGGGGATAGCAACTACGATGGAATGAATGCTTTTGCCGATGGTACTCCTTACCTTCAGAAGTTAAATGCGGACACCGTTCATACACTAGATTATCTCTTATATCCACTTTCACGACAAATGAGTTGTGAAGCAAGCACACATACGCATGGTAGTTTGGATTTTGGAAATCCATTTATTCTTTTAGATAGGTTTTCTGATAATTCATTTGTTCGATAGATAAAACCTAAACTCTCGCCTAACCCAATAGCAAATTGACTATTATTATCCGATACTCTAAGTACTTCCTCTTGCTGTTGCTTGTCAAGGTATTTGAAAGTATCCGTTACTTTTAGTGCCATTTACTATGCTGTTGTATTAACTTCTGTAATCCAATCACGTTTTACTCCAAGTTTCTGGTGATGCCTGTCAACCGCAACTTTATCGGGTGCGTTTAACAGGCAGAACAATTTATTTTCCTTTTCATTGTAGATTATATTGTCGTGACTGACACCAAACTCGTCCGCTGGTGAACTTTGTGCTTTCTTCAAGGCCCCTACATTAAATCCTGACATAGGATGAGAATCTAGAAATTTTGCCATAGTACCTTCCAATTGCGAAGAACTGTATATAACCATAACGTCAGTATTGTCGTACAGTAGTTTGCAGTTGTTTGCAGTTATTTGCGTAACGTCTCTGTTTTTAGTTCCAATTTATACCAAGGACAAGAAGTAGGCGTCTAACATTGAAATCTACATGGTCTTGTATTTGACTAGTGTTTGGCTTCAGAAAGGTTAGTTCAAATCTTATGGACTCGGAATTAACTGTCACTGGATAAGGTATTGGTTCAAGAAGTATGTCAAGGCTACCGGCGTCTGTAGAATTCTTTAGTAAATTATCTCGGCTAATCACATTTCCAGCCTCTTGTGCATTCAGCACTAAGTTACTTGATGAGTAATACAATAAAAGATAACATTGCAATCAGACTCCAGCTTTATGGTTTACTTTACTGTATATATTCATCAGTTTCTAGAGGTTCTGAACTTAAATTGATGCACTTCTCTCATATAGCATCCATATTTATTTCATCTTTGCATAAGCCACATTCCTAAATAAATATTCTTAAAAGCGTCATAAATCACGCTCACAATGGCCTCATAATGGCGTGATAACCATACTCTGTTATCCCTCTAGTTCTAAATATTGAATTGTCAAATACTCTTAGTATGCTCTCATAAAAGGGAATACTACGGTGCTTTGCAAATAAATGCAAACAAATGCAAATAACGGCAGACTACTGTACAACCATACTGACGTTATAGTTATATACAGCTCTTCGCAATTGGAAGGTACTATGGCAAAATTTCTAGATTCTCACTCATATCGTATGCGATGTAAACTGCTGCTAATACTCCTCCAATAAGATATGCATATACCAATATTTGAAGCCAAATTGGGATAGTAGCAAAATCTAGAGGCACACTATTGAAATTTTTTTATGGTTATTCAACGCTTATTCTACTCAGTAACTAGCTCCAATACCTTCGTACCAATTCTTGACTATATAGCCCAATCATACCCTATCATAATCATTATAAGAGCTGAGTATCTTGATCCAAAGAAGTAATGGTATGAGACATAAAGAGATATTGTCACTCATCTTGACTGTTACTTCTGTATCTACTTTAGTATTTGGATTATCATTATCAAATTTGCAATGGGATTCCTCTTCAGCTCCGCCGTCTTCGCCACGTCCCTCATTCGTTTTCGCTCAGCCTTCGGATGAGCCAGTACTCAGATTTTCAGATGATATCGGCAATCCCGTCTTTAACCAAGCTGGTTTTACTGCAGAAGTAATAGCTGAAGGACTAACACTACCTACTACCATGGCCTTTTTGTCACAAAATGACATCCTTGTATTAGAAAAAGATAAGGGAACTGTAATGAGAGTAATCAATGGAGAAGTCCAACCTCAGCCCTTGCTTGATGTCAATGTGGCAACAGAAGTAGAGAGATGCATGTGCGGAATTGCTATTTCTCAAAGCAATGAAACAGGTAAAACTAATGCCTTTCTATATTATACTGAAGCAGAAGGACAGGATGGAGGAACCCCTATTGCTAATCGACTATACAGGTATGAGCTTGTATCTGATGGTGGAGGAGAAGGAATTAGCAATAGCTCCAATTCCACAGCCCCTCCACTTAGACTTATCAATCCTCAACTTCTTCTAGATTTGCCTGCACTACCCGGTCCACGTCACAATGGTGGCGCTATCACTATAGGACCCGATAACAACATATACGTACCTATTGGAGATGCCGATAAAATGGAAGATGAAACTGAAGCACAGAACGAACCAGACTTCCCAGCTGACGGAACAAGTGGCATTCTGCGTGTGACTCAGAATGGAGAACCAGTTGTAGATTCTGCCACAGGAGAGTACATTCTTGGTAATAGTTATCCTCTCAATTTGTACTATGCATATGGTATTCGCAATAGTTTTGGTATTGATTTTGACCCTGTTACTGGCAATTTATGGGATAGTGAAAATGGTCCTGGACATAGTGATGAGATAAACCTAGTGGAACCGGGCTTTAATAGTGGATGGAATCAAGTGATGGGGATATGGTTACGTGGTGGAGGAGATCCGAGGGACGGTGAAAGTACTCTGGCCTCTGAACAGCCTGAAGGTCTGGTAAACTTTGGTGGCAGAGGTCAATATCATTCTCCACAGTTAACATGGTTGTACACCATAGGTCCTACCGCAATCAAATTTTTGGATTCAGAAAAATATGGAGCTAATTACGAAAACGACCTATTTGTTGGAGATATACATGCTGGAAACATATATCGTTTTAAACTTAATCAAGATAGGACTGAATTGGTGCTTGCAGAACCTCTGAATGACAAAATAGCAAATACAGAAGAAGAAACTGTTACAGATACCGTATTATTTGCAACAGGTTTTGCTGGCATTTCAGATATCGAAGTAAGTCCTTATGATGGATATATGTATGTAGTATCATTAGGACAAGGTAAGATCTTTAGGATATTGCCTACTGACCAAGGAGATACATCTGCCAGTGCGACTCCTCCTCCAACTGCACCCGCAGAAACCGTTCCTCCTATCCTGGACGATGAAGATCAGGTTGATACTGAAGGACAGGATCTAACAGAACAAGATGATGAGGAAAATGAAGTAAGTGAAGATAACGAAGACGATCAAGAAAATGAGAATGATGAAGATGATGATGATGAACAAACATGAGCACAATTCGCTACTATTAACAAAGGTTCCCGTAAAATGATCTGGCAACTACGATCTGACTATTGGTATATCGATTACATCTAATGAAATAGCTGATCATTTACATATTCAAATTAGTTTTCTCTCTTTTTTATCAGAGAATCCTATTTGAGAGCTAACATTACAGTGGGTCCAAGGGGGTTAGATTCCCGTAGGTAAAAGGGCTCACCACCCTATCAGAGAAGTACTACATAAAAAGTGTTTCAGTTTACAGAACCATGTTATATTAAGGCTTGCTGGTAAATAATATGTTGAATAAAAAGATTGTAAACCCTCACTGCTCCTCTCTTGATTTAGCGCGTTTCCCCACTTCTAAGAATTATTGAATTGAATTTAGGGGTGAGAAAGTGCAAATAAAAGTGCTGCAATACTCATTTTTGGATAAACCCTCAAGTTTCTTATCTCTTCAATGGGGCTAGCTAAACTCAACCCAAAGCGGCCTATGATCTGAAATCCTTGTTTCACAATACTTTCGCCACTTTTTCAGGTCTGACTCTGAATCAGGATCTAAATTATTTCTATCCCATACGTTCCTGAATAGGTGTTTATCAAAATTAAGTACGCCTTGGGCAGATCGTCTTAACCCTGGATCAATTCCGGGAGATATTACAATCTGATCGTAGTGGTCTGTTCCAGAGAGACTCGTTCCTACCTTGGTAGACCAGTTCGTGGGTACGTAACCAAATCTGGTTAGTTGGATGTAAACCTGATCGGACTGGTCCATCTTTGGAACGTTCATATCGCCTATTAATATGATATCCTTATCGTATGTAGTTTTACTTCGTCTTTGGTCATCTGCCCATTTTGCTAGCGCGTAAACTTCCACCAATCGATTCATATATTCAACGCCTGATACTCTCCCAAAGTATATGTGAACATTTGCAAGAATAAAACTGAATTCATTTCGCTCAAACGAGACTAGAAAAGGATTGCGATTGAATCCTTTAAACTTTCTGGGAATATCGGGAGGATCATATTTCTTCCGGTCTGATTCCGGTATCGCTATCTCTGCAAACAGTTCCCTTGTTTTTACCCTAGACGAATCATAGATGTAAACAAGTCTTTCGGAATTTCCTCCTACATCAGTGATAACCATTTTAAATGGCTCATTTAATGATTCCATAATTTCTCGTATTCCCCAAAGATCGGACATCACTTCCTGGACGGCGATTATGTCAAAAGGCTTTATGAGCTCAGCAATCAATTCATGGTCTTGTCTTTTCCTCTTTCTCGCCCCCTTGGAACCGAGCTTCTCGATATTCCACGTTTCTATAAGCAAATTGTCGCCGCTCTTTTCTGGAACATCTCTTTTAATCAATAAGTCACTAGCTGCTAATTTTTCCTCCTTTAGGTTATAATCTTGCTCCATTAACGGAGGCATTGACAATTATGATAAAGCTAACTATTTAACCATGACTGTAGAATTTACATCTAAAACGGTAATGCTAATTCTGTCAAGTGATCCGGTTTAGAAGTACTATGAAGGGCTGCATATCAAGAATTGGATTGTATTATTCACTTTGTAGTTGATACCAAAAAACAAGACTATATTCAATTCTTTAGAAGCGCAGTGCCTTTCATATGAAGTATTGAAGGCAAAATTAAGTATTCTAACACAGAATTGTAAGATGCATTTAACAACAAGTTAAAGTTAGATGATCATATTTCGTCTATACAACAGAAAATACAACTGTGTACATTGATGAAACAGTATTTCTGTCAGAACTTTTGATTATCTTTAGCCCTGTATGATTAATAGGTCACTGACAATTGCTGCCGGAATTGTATTCTTTGATGATGAGAATGGATAGAGATGTCTGAGTTCCGTACAAACCTACGTAGATTTGACAATCGCAATAGATGGAAAGTTCAAGCATTTTAAAGATGATCATGATTTGAGTAATGATAATTCAAGAAAGGTTGTAGAATCATTCCCAAATTTAGTTTATTATTGCTATCCTAATATTACAGAAATAGATGGACTCAGGATTGATACACTTGCTTACAATAGTGAATCTAATGCCTTTGTTATAATAGAAGATAAGAAGGATAGGAATTTTTCTGTAGTTGATCAGGGAATGGCATATCTTAATCTTATGTTAAATAATAAGGCAGATTTTATCCTAGAATATAATGATAAACATGTCCAACCTTTAAAGCGAGGAGAAGTAGATTGGTCACAGTCAAGAATTATCTTTATCGCTCCGGAATTCACAAATAATAAGAGCATGCTATAGGATTTCGAGATCTAGGGATTCAACTTTATGAAATTCACAAATATACGAATGGTTTGATACTGTTTAATGAGATACAATCACCATTTGAAAGAGAATCAATTTCGACCATTTCTAAAGGTAGCTTCTAAACAAAAAAGATAGCACAAGAGATCAAAGTATATGACGAAAATGAATTGCTGCGCACGAAGATTTAGATTGTTCCAAAATAGACTGAACTGTCATAGTCATAGGAGAAGATGTCTATGGACTAGACTGAGACATTGACGGAATAGGTTGCGAAGATAATGCGAAGATAATGACTTCCCTTCACTTGATAGTTCTAATACTTTTATTCCTGTGCCAATCTAATGTCTGTCTTACATTCTTAATCATCTGTTTACTAATTCACTCAAATAATATTAGACCTTTCAGCATTTACACACTTGACTAACGGTCTTAGGTAAGTAGACTTTGGGTTGACGTTGAGACCTTCCATCTATCTTGATTAATAAGTACCTCTGTAGGCTTCACTGGTATGCGTACTCCTATCGTAGAGAAAGTAATCACAGAAGGTGCCGAGATCTATTGCGAGCGTAGAGGCAATGGTCATAATCTTTTATTGCTAATTCATGGCGCCATGGAGGACGCAGGATTTTACACATCGGCAGCTGACATTCTTGCCGACGAATTAACTTCAATAACGGTGGTGTCATATGATAGGAGATGTAACTCTCGCAGCACAGGAGATCGAAGCATAGACATGATAGTGAATAATGCATGATGTATGGTTCCCCAAAGTTACTGGCTTGTAACACGGAGTCAAATATTGTATCCTAGTGCAATTATCTAAAACTAGGATTGGAATAGTACTAATGTCGAATAATACTAATATTGAATTATCCAGTGCAGAATAGGATTAACCTACATGATAATAAGTGGGAATGGAGATACTTGGTTATGTGACTATCCTGGTTGTTCAGGTTGAGATCCACGACGAATTGGAAAGATTAAGTGATCTTAACTTAGGGTCATTACTTGAAGAGCTCAAGATGTGTTCCAAGGATACATTGCAGTTATTTCAAAATCATGTAGAGCATGGGTCTACACTCGAACGCTATGTACTGGAAGCATTAGACGATATCAAAATTAGGGAACGTTAGGGATTAAGAGTTAATTAAGACGATAGTCTAGTAATAGCAATCCGTGATAATCCAACAATAACTAAAGTTAGTGACAAACCTCTTAAGAACTTTGTATTATGTGACCCCTATTTGTGTTAAAGACAACCGCTCCCAAATTGTTTTCCACGAGATTATCAAAAACCTCAGACCACTTGGCCCCGCAATAGACTTTTAGTCTAGTTTCACGAGGGAAATTTGAGAGTTTGAGAACAATCAGACCTATAAGGTGTGGGCGCTATTCACTAACATCATGAATAAAGGGAAAGCGAGATCTGAAGAGACCAAGCCCAACCAAGAGAACCACAGAACCCTAGAATTTGCAAGTATAGTGGTTAGGGACAAACCTCTGGAGAAGGCCAAGTATGAATCCAAAAAATCTGACCCAGTAACTAACATGGTCTCATGTAAAGTTGAGTTGCACTAGTAGTGCTGAAGTTATCACGGACCATATAAATATTCTAGTTCTGATTGACAGGTTTTGACCCTAATTGAATACTATTTTATACGTTGTCTGACAACAATAACTATAATGGGAGAACTAACTAAAAAAATCAAGGAAACCGTCAAAGGTGCTAAAGATACAGTAATTGGAGAAGATACAGATAAAACTGGAACTTCTGCCACTCGT
>DASQUV010000098.1:0-34719 GCA_035641095.1 Nitrososphaeraceae archaeon | reverse complement strand
CAACAACTATTGCCTAATCTAAAGGGATTAAAATTGACATTTGGGAACATCTTGTTTAAGCTTAAAATACCATTTATGTGTCCATTAAGGCTGCTGGTCGTAGAAAAAGGTATAACATTCTCCTTTTCTTAATGATAATTTACTTATCATTCCTTCAGGAATATTTCAACAAGCGGCTTACCTTATATAAAGAACGTAAGACTACGAGGCGACGTATCGGGTCCCGACTAATAGATAAATATCAAACCTAAATAGTTCTTATCTGGAGGGGGTCGTTGTCTAGCATGGCATGATGCCAGCCTCGGGCGCTGGAGTTCGCCGGTTCGAATCCGGCCGACCCCATACACTGGAGGGCTAGGTCTAAAATCAAATAATGATAACGGCCATACCTCTCATTTGAGCTCTGATCCTCCTACAAGACAAGTCTTAACCGCAACCTACTTGCTTGGCAACTTCTAGATTTAAATATCCTCTGATGTGTATCACAATTGATGTCTGACACACAACCACAACAGAATCAACAAGTGTATAAGGAAGGACCTCGGGACGCGATATATATTGGGAAGAAGCCATTAATGGCATATGTAACCTCAACTCTCATACAGTTGGCTAACCAGCCAAAAGTAACCATCAAAGCCAGAGGATTAAGTATAGGAAGAGCAGTTGATGTATCACAAATAATTCTAAAGAGAATGGAAAACGCAGGATATACAATAGGCGATGTAAGGATTGGATCAGAGACCGTACACTCGGAAGACGGGAGAACTAGGAACGTGTCAACTATAGAGATTGAAGTAAACAGAGCCTCTTAATCTCTCCGCTATTTTTGTTACTTATTTTCATTATGCTCAGGAGCTTTGTCGAAGAATGCTGCGATTTATCTTGCTCATCTAAACCCAGTAACTAAGTCACATTTTGATATAGTTTCCCGTTTAAGTAAGGACTATCAAGTGTACTTATATCCAGTCAGGTTTGTGAACAAAAGGCGAGAATTAAACACAAGGAGCTTTCCTTTTACTTTTGAAACTAGAAAGTCAATGGTAGAGGAGTTGTTTGGGGATTCGGTGAAGATAGTTTCAGCGTATACGTTTCATGCTCCATTTTTAAGATATTTTCCTCCGCTTATCTCTCCTCACTCATGGGCAATGAGAAAGGACATTTTGAAAAACATTGTTGAAAATGAATTTATTTCGTACACCGGCGACAAAGCTGAATCTTGGATGCTGAAAATATATGGTTTAAGACCCAAATTAGGAAAGAGATTAGAAATTTCTGGTACGTCGGTACGAGACCTTATATATCAGGATGCAAGCGGCCGCGTTAGAAACGAAAGGCACGGGAGAGAACCTTGGCATGACTATGTCCCTCCCCAAGTAGTAGAGATCATCTATAAAAATTGGGCTACAGTCAAACAGTTTGCTGACGCTGATGATCGGACAGTAAGAATCTTTGGGATGAAATTCCCACAGGAAGGAGTTCTGCTATCGTAGAACATATATATTAGACAGATAGACGTTGCGTTGGATGAAAACGAAAGGTGCAGAATTCATTTGGCTCGACGGAAAATTTGTAAAGTGGGAAGATGCTAAAGTACCTATCTTTACACACGCCCTGCATTATGGGACTGCAATTTTTGAGGGAATTCGTGCTTATTCGTCAAAGGACAACAAGCTTTATGTCTTCAGGCTTGCTGAGCACATGGAGAGGCTTCACCGATCCGCCCATGTATATCGCATCAATGTAAATTACTCAGCCAAGGAACTTTGTGATGCTACTGTAGAATTATTGAGAAAGAACAATATTTATGAATCGTGCTACATTCGCCCCCTAAATTTCGTGGGCCTACACGGCCTCGATTTGAATGTGACTTTTGATTCTCCAACCTATTGCGCTATAATTATATTCCCATTTGCCCGCTATTTTAGCGAGGAAGGAATTAAGGTAGGTGTTTCTTCTTGGCGAAGGATAAATGATACCTCTATTCCTCCAATGGCAAAAGCGTCTGGTAATTACCTAAATTCGGTTCTTGCAACTCAAGAGGGTAAAAGACATGGATTTGATGAATCTATTATGCTTGACCAGGAGGGTAACATTAGCGAGGCTCCCGGTGAGAATATATTTCTTGTTAGAGATCACTTAATATACACGCCTTACATAGGAAACTCTGCACTTGAAGGGATAACTCGAAATACTGCATTTGAAATTGCAGCCAATTTGGGGTATAATATTATAGAAAGGCCCATTTCAAGAACTGAGCTCTATATGGCAGACGAACTTTTTTTGACCGGGACTGCGGCTGAGATAGTTGGAGTCTTAGGTGTTGACGGTCACCCTGTCGGTGATGGGAGAGAAGGACAAATAACAAGACGCATTCGACAGGCATACTCCAAGATAGTTACGGCAGAAGAACCTAGATTTTCGAGTTGGCTAACGAGTGTATGGTAGTATCAGAGTATGCCGATCTAAATGTAGCGGTGATAGGTGTAGGAGGATGGGGAAAGAATCATGCAAGAGTCTTAAGCAGTCTCGGAGCTCTAAGAGCAGTTTGCGACATGGATGTGAAGCGTAGTGCCGAGATATCAGAAAAGTACAATGTGAACTGCTACACATCGCTTGACGAAATGTTACAGCGGGAGAAAAATCTAGATGCATGCTTCATATGCACTCCAACTAGGAGTCATTACCAGCTCGCAACTAGAATATTAGATAAGAGAATACATCTCTTTGTGGAAAAACCGTTATCGTTCTCTTCAAAGGAATGCGATGATCTTGTCGAATTGGCACAAAATAAGAAAATCATCTTGACTGCGGGGTACATAGAAAGATATAATCCTGTCGTTCAAGATGTCAAAAGAATAATTCAGGGCAAGAAGTATGGTGAACCAATGATGATGGAATTCCACAGAGAAAACAGGATGCCAGCACACATCACTGACGTTGGAATAATTTATGATACATCAGTTCATGACATCGATACTGCGATGTATCTTTTTGATAGTAAACCGATCGTGGTTTTTGCTCGGACGGGTAAAAAATTTCATGCCTTCGAAGACTTTGCCACTATCATGCTGGGTTTCGAGGATCAAAGAGTGGCTATTATTGCCTCTAACTGGATCACACCCAAAAGGGTACGGAGATTTAGTGCCGTTTGCACAGATGGAATTATAACTGGGGATTTCATTAGTCAAGAAATCAGGATAGATGATATGGACGCTACTACAATACCAAGAAGGGAATTTAAAGAACCTTTGTCGGTAGAGATAACTTCCTTCTTGGGCGCCGTAGCCGGAAATCATGATGTCACCAATACACTTGTATCATCGATTGAAGCGACTCGTGTGACTAAGGTGGCCGAATCTGCTATATTGTCTAGCAATACTGGATCCCCGATATATTTGGACTTTAAGGAGAGGTAACTGGGGTTGAGAAAATCGCTACTTGAGATTTTGGCTTGCCCTATTGACAAGCACAGCCCTCTTGAGCTATTTGAAATCAATGTGCGCCTGGCCAACGAATCCTATTCAGATCCACAAAGCAAAAATAGGGAAAGTCTGGAAGAGCAAGCTGATAAGGATACTACGAATGATAACGTTATAATCAAGGAGGGTGTTCTTTATTGCAGTCACTGTTCAAGGTTCTTTCCCATAATTGATGAGATCCCTATCATGCTTCCCGATGAGCTTCGAGAAAGGGATAGAGATTTGCAATTCTTATTGGAGTGGCAAACAAAGATACCTAGTAAGATACTTGATCACGGTGTTCCTTGGCATATTAATCGAGAGCAAAAAAATACTGGAAGCTAATATGACACCATTTGTAATGAACAGCGAGTGTGTTGAATGACCAACCCTGGTCTTGATGAGTTCATGATATTAGTCTTTCTTTTCTTTGCTCATAATTATTAGGTTCACATCCACGACACGATTTTGACCACGCAGTACCACGTAGAGTTAGAACCTATTCACTTCATTCCAAATTTTCATTTTGGACCGCTGCAGTAAATCTATCTAGCACATACCCAAACACTGGTTGTGTTCATGTATCCGGCAAGCCCAATCAAATTATATCTACTCACAGACCATAGCCTCACAAACAGGATTTGCCTTCATGATTATCATATCGAGATTCTGCTTAATTGTCATTGAAATGGCACTAAAGTCGTTTTTCGAACAAGCTATGACGACCGTGTCCTTATCTGTTGGATAGATGTCCAGTGAAGTACCAGGCCTTCGTTCCACGTCGCCAATATAGTCCTTTAGCCTTGACTCCATTGTAGAGAACAATTCGATTTTGTCTCCTTTCATTTCATTCTGGTCAAGGGTCCAAGCAATTATTACTCTCGTCCTGCTCGCCTTTAGTTCAGCCATCTTTAAAACTAATCGAAGTCTGTCTATCAAATGCTTAACATACCCCTCGATTCCCTTTATGGTACCATTTACCAGATATGCCAGGGGACCTGCCCCTGAAAGAGATGAAGCGACAAGGCGAAGATCGTATAACCCATTTGAAATCTCATCAATGTACAATTCACCATATTTGTTCTGAAGACCTTGAGAGGGAAATCCTGACGAGCGTGTTTGTTTGCACACCTCCAAGGTGCTAGCTAAGCCTGTATAATGTTCCAAGATTCTGATAACGTGGGCAAGTTCAGCTGAAGAGATATCAACAATATTCGAATCTTCTGTTCGTGGAAGATCCTGAATAAGGCCCAGCAATTGAAGGTCCTTCTCCTTGGTTGATGATGATCCGACCAAAAGGTCAGGCTGGTTTAGTTCAGAAAGGGATGTAATGGGCAGGTAATAGTAATAAATGTCTCTTCCTATCACAAACCCTGTGAGGTGTTCAATTAATGCAATATTCTCTGTGTTGCCCCCTACTCCGGTAGGGAGAGTAAACACGATTGAACTCCCCGGACTAATGGATCTTACTACATCTCTTAATTTTGACGATATATCTGCTCTTACATCCTGACCAGTCTTCCGAACCTTTGGAGAAAAAAATACGTATGTTGCCATCTTAATGGCAACATCCACAGGCTGCAGCTCAAGCAATGGTTCGTCATCTAAAAGGGAGCTTACAGTAGGATATGTTTTGATGATTTCAGGTTTGAGCACTATTGCCATTCGTGCGGATTCGTCAATCAAGGACACCTTATGTCCTCTAACAGCAATTGCGGAGGCAATTTTGTAGCCTTCAGTACTAAGTCCGTATACAACCACTGGTTCAGATGACGTTTCTAAACTCATCCTGGATTCGCCTCCCCTCAAACATAGGATAAGGCTGCTATGTAAGAGTTAAAGAAAAGTCTTTTCTATTCATAGTTAATAGTCTACCTGATATTCTATGAAAGTATGGCTTGACATTTTGACACCCAAACAGGTTATGTTTTTCAAACCACTAGTCGACTCTCTGATTGCTGAGGGCCACGATGTCCTTTCTACTTCAAGAGATTATCGCGAAGCGACTGAGCTTGCGGAAACAAAAAATCTAAAAATAACGGTAGTTGGTAAGCATGGAGGAGAAGATAAATATGACAAATTAAGAGCAAGCGCTACCCGAGTATTTGAATTAGCTGAATTGGTACGAGCGTTTGAGCCAAATTTGGCGATTACTTTCTCCTCACCTGAAGGAGCCCGAGTTTCTTTTGGACTCGGAATCCGACATTTTAGTTTCAGCGATTCGCCACATGCTACAGCTGTTTCAAAGCTTACTGCTCCTCTAACAGATTTACTGTTTTGTCCATGGATAATCCCCTACGTTGCTTGGAGTAAATTTGGATTACCAAAGGCGAGTATCATAAGATATAAGGCATTGGACCCTGTAGCGTGGCTTAAACGGAGTACGGGCCAAGCCCACACACATCCAGACACAGATACGATTTATGGGAACGGAAATAAGAAGAATATTCTGGTTAGACTGGAAGAATCAAAGGCGGCCTACTTAGCCGAGAGTTCGGTTAAGAAGAATGGCTACCTTTTTCTTGATCATTTGGTCAAATCAATTCCCGATTTGGCAACCATTGTTGTTATGTGCCGATATTCTGATCAGGTGACAAAAGTCAATGAAAGGTATCAAGGTAAGGTTTCTGTTGTAGGAAACATTATCGATGGGATATCTGCAATAAATTCTTGTGACCTCTTCATAGGAGCTGGAGGAACCATGACTGCAGAGGCTTGTCTCATGGGAAAGCCTGCTATCTCCATAGCCCCTATTTCATTCTACGTCGAAAGGTATTTATTGAAAAGTGGTCTGCTTTTGAAGGCGTTAAATCCAACTGATCTGGTAAGACTTGCCACAAAGACTCTCAAAGATCCTAGTGAAACGGCCCGTCAAAAACACAACGCATCGCTCATTTTGCAGAAAATGGAAGACCCTATAGAAACCGTCATGCGATATATTTAGGCTCGCCAGTAACATTATTAAAGTTACAGTTCTAGAATAGAAGGAGCCCGGAAGCCCGGTAGAGTGTACGTGTTCGCGCTGAATGTAGTGGCCAAGCATAGAGGCCTTTGGAGCCTTTGACCCCAGTTCGAATCTGGGCCGGGCTATGCCCCTTTGATCCCTTACAAGAAATTGCTTGTGAATATTAGTCATTAAGGATGGCCTTTTGGTTGCCTAGACTCCGAAGTTAATATATACGATCTGACAATTCTAGATAAATCATCGTACGCTTTATCAATCGCCTTCTTTCTATCTGCCGTTTCATCTCTGATCTTAGTTAGCCTCATCTTGTTGTGAAGAATCATATCAACTTGTTCTGAGTGATTCGGTGATCCTTTTGATTTTCTCAAGGTTACCACGTTCTCGGCGCCACACGCAACAATTATTTCTTTTAAAGCTTCTAATGGTATCTGATATCCTGATGCTTGGAACAGCTGTTCAATTTCTCGGCCACTAAGATCTCCTAGTGTCCGTTTGCCCTTGGATATAGCCAATTTTACGAGAGAGCCTACTAGTTTGTGCGCGGACCTAAAGTCTAGATACCCTTTAGAAGTCAAAAGTTCAGCTACGTCAATCGCGTTAGCGAAACTATTTTTGGCGATCTCTAGCATTCTGGTCTTGTGAACTATAGAGGTTTCAATAACAAGCCTCAGCATACTTAGCGAACTCGCAGTAGTTGCCGTCGAAGAGAAGACTAGACTTTTCAGCTCCTGTAGGTCCCTACTATATCCCGATGGTAGGCCTTTCAAGATTGTCAATGACGCCGTAAGATTTCCTACAATTCTGGCAGATTTTGATCTCAATATCTCCAACGGATCAGGATTTTTCTTTTGTGGCATGGCACTAGAGGTCGAACTGGCAGAATCAGCGAGTTCAATATACTTGAATTCGTCCGTAGCCCAGAGAATTAGATCCTCCGAGATCCTGCTCAAAGTAATCATGATAATGCTCAGACAAGAGAGATATTCCATAATTACGTCCCTAGAACTAGTTGCATCTATGCTGTTGACACTTAGTTGATCAAAGCCTAATAGGGAAGCCGTTCTATTTCGATCTATCGGAAAAGTAGATCCACCAATGGCCAACGAGCCAAGAGGTG
Source organism: Nitrososphaeraceae archaeon (assembly GCA_035641095.1). Classification (GTDB taxonomy): domain Archaea; phylum Thermoproteota; class Nitrososphaeria; order Nitrososphaerales; family Nitrososphaeraceae; genus TH5896. The sequence continues at coordinate 27,179 of DASQUV010000098.1, read as the reverse complement.
ACTGATTAATCCTGGCGTATAGTTCCTTTAATCTTTCCATGTCACGAAAAAGCGATTCCGTGTAAGAAAGGAGGTAATGGGAAAACGTTCCAATTTGCGCATGCTGTAGATGAGTGTAGAACAACATTACCGTCTCTTTATTGGAATCAGCACGTTTAAGCAAGGATTCTACCAAATCTCCTAAGAGAAGACTCACTTCATTGATATCATCTCGCACTTTCATTTTAAGATCAGCCATGACCTGATCATTCCGGGATCTGGCTGTCTGCAACATACCCCCCTTGCCTATCCCTATTTTCTCAACTACAAAGGACTCGATTGCTTCATGGACGTCTTCATGCTCACTTTTTTTCATTATTGGTTTAAGATGAAGTTTTGCTTCCTCCAAAGCTTGCAATAGTTCAATTAATTCCCTTCGCGACAAATAGCCCATCTCGTGCAACATTATCATGTGAGCTTCACTCCCAATTATATCATAGAAGAAAATTACAAAGTCATCCTCTAGTGAAGAAACGTAATTCAAGATCTCTCGATCGATGGAACCCTCCGGCCTAGATCTATACATAGGTTAAACGAACAGTACCTTGATTTAATATTTTGCTGGTACCACAAAAGTCGATCTCGAATGGAAATTCGATATAAAGTAGGATGTTGATTTTGAGTTGTCATTGGTGGCCCACAAGATTGAAGGTTTCATTATGATTTAAATCTGGAGGCGGTACAGTTCTTTTACAGGGTAACCACATTAGCATAGCTTTACCTAGATTGCCGTCCACAAATAATGGAGAATTGTCGTAGACAAGTGAATATTTCAAGAAAAATGCTCAAATTATGGTGCCGTTCTATCAATCGGATATGGCTACATCCTAGTTTGTGGATTGGGCATGAGAAGATGTTGGAACGTGAAAAAAGACAATTCGCTTTCATGCTAGGACACTCAACACCGTTAATAGTTATATATCGATTGTTACAATAAAGGAGAGATGACTCAGGACATTCAACAAGTGAGAAGACAAATATTCGACGAACTCACCAAAATTGTAGATCCAGAAATAGGGGTTTCAATTATGGAGCTTGAGTTGATAGACAACGTCGATATCAAGGAAAGTAATGTAGATATAGATTTACATCTTACTAGTCCCTTCTGTCCAGCCGTGTTTGGTTTCAAGATAGCACAGGACGTCAGGGACAATGTTTACAAGCTGAATGGTATTGAGGGTGTCAAGGTTAACGTAAGCAATCACTTCATGGCAGAGGCGATCAATAAACAGGTAAACGAGAGCAACCTGCCGCCAAAAACGTAAATAAGAATGCATTGGTATGCGACCTCAAATCGCTTAATTCTAAGTCGATAGCACATCAAAGGCATTGACAGCGTAACTTACGCGATTTCCTAACAGGTATTCACGTGTTGCCCAAGTTTCTTGTTCTGGATTCAGCTAATCTCTTGTCGTTTTTCGAGAAGCTAAGTAAATGGCCTCGGAGCAATTGAATTCCAAGCGCGGGATCGACTCCTTTGGGACACACTACGCTACATGAACCTGCAAAATGACATCTCCAAATACCATGTTTGTTGTCTACAATGTTCAATCTGGATTGGGTGGCGTCATCTCGATTGTCAGCAAAATAGCGATAAGCTTGAGCCAAGGCCTGAGGGCCAGAAAACTTTGTATCTGACGCAGCGGAAGGGCATGCAGAATAACACAAACCACATTTTATGCAATATGAAAATTGCAAATAATTTTCGACATCCTCTGGTGATTGAAGAAATTCCGTGAGGTTGTTTTTGTCAACAATATCTGCATTTTTATTCTGAATAAAAGGTTCCATTGCGCGATGATGCTCAAAAAAATTTGAAAAGTCGCCGACTAGATCCCTAATTATTGGAAAATTAGGAAGAGGCTCACAAGTAATCGTATCTCCACCAATTTCAGAGACCTTTGTATAACATGCGAGTCGTGGAATTCCATTTATCTTCATGCCACAGGATCCGCAAGATGCCATCCTGCAAGAATACCGTATGGCTATGCTCTTGTCCAAGTAGCTTTTTGCATGCAACAAGGCATCCAAAACAGTTGTCCAACGCTGAACGGGTACTTCAAATCTGTCGAAACGTGATGATTTAGATTCCTTGGGGTTCTTCCTGTAAACTCTTAATTGGATTATCTCGCGGCTCCTCTCAACACTAGTTTCCCTTTCCCTATCGCGTTCTAGACTTTTGGTATTCTTAATGGAAGTATGTGCAGTCATTATCTTGTTTAACCCAACCCATTAGCGATTATTATTGTTCTCGTGCCGTATGCGATAAGTGCGACCATTGCAACTAGGGTCAAAACAGTCACACCGTTTTCCCATGCTATACTCTGTCTAAATTCTAGCAAAATAATTCTTAAACCATTGAATCCATGAATGGCAATGAGAACAAGAATAGATTCCAGGAGTACCGCGTATGCAATATTCTGATAGTTCGCAATAACATTTTCGTACTCTAAGCTCATAGAAAAAGGCATAACCAGTCTCATAATTATATGAACCGCCACAACAAAGAGGGCAGCAACTCCAGATATGTAATGCACCTTCATTATCTGGCTTTCTTTCAAGATCAACATGTTTTATAATAACCTCTTAATCTCCAATATATGAATTAGTCTATTCTCCGGCAAATAAGATACTTGCCCCATATAGCATCGCAGTGGCAGCCAAAATAAGAGCGATCCAGATTCCCGATTTCTGTCGATAATTTAGCGAAACGGGAGAGTATGGGTAGTCGGGCCTACCTGGTTTACCAAGTCCTCTACCTGTTTCGGTAAATAATAATCGGATCCCATTGGCGGAATGGAAAGTACTCGTTCCAATCACCAAGATCAGGAAAAGATGTCCCCATGTAGTCTGGGTCAGTTCCAACATCGCATTCCACGCATCTTTACCCTCTACTAGAGAGCTGGTTTCAATTACATGGCCAACAAAATATATCAACAGGAATACGCCTGTTAAACGCTGAAGCCAATATGAGATTCTCTCCCAGCCATATTTTGTGGGGTTGAGCCAGGCTTTGAGACCTTCAAGGTTTTCACGGCTACTACCAGCCGAGTAGACCCTATTTTCCTTAGACGATTTCATTAATACTTCCTCTCAACTGGCGCATATCTAGTAATCTTTACTGGATGCCACCGCAACTCTGGACCTTCATGAGAATAATATGCAAGCGTATGTTTCAAATAATTTACGTCATCTCGACTGGGATAATCGACTCTTGCGTGGGCTCCTCTTGACTCTTGGCGATTTAGTGCTCCTACCAAGACTACTTCAGAGATTCGCGCTATTGAATCGATCTCCATGACATTAATATAGTTAGTATTGTATTCGTTGGCCTGGTCGTCTACATGCCTCCAAGATGTCCGTTTCAATTCCTGTATTTCTTTTAATGCTTCTGCTAACGTGTTTCCATCTCGAAATACATATGCCTTAGAATCCATAATATCTGCAAGTTTTTTCTTGATTTCATACGGGTTTGTATCGCCTCTACCATGGAATATTCCATCATAGATCCTCTTCTCTTCTTCTATTACTTGTTGTTCAGGCACTGTCATGTTTCGACCCTTTGCCCCTTGAGCATATTCAGCAGCATGTTTCCCTGTAATATTTCCCCATACAAGACATTCTGAAGTAGAGTTTGCTCCCAGCCTATTTGCACCATGAGTACTATTGCAAGCTGCTTCACCAGCACACCAGAGGCCAGTCATTTCTGTCTCACCTTCAATATTTGTATGTATTCCCCCCATCATATAGTGGCAAACAGGTCTAACTTCTATTGGATCATAGATGACATCAACCCCCGAAAATTTTATGCCTATTTCCCTAATTCCCGCTAATTTTTCTTTAATTCGCTCAGCTCCGAGATGTGAAAGATCGAGCTTAAGGCAATCTATCCCGGTCTCGTGTTTGAAGCCTCTTCCTTCCTGTATTTCACGAATCATGGCCCGAGAAACAACATCACGAGGCGCTAGTTCAAGTTTCTCTGGCGCATATCTCTTCATGAATCGCTCACCCTGATTATTCACCAGGTAACCGCCTTCCCCTCTGGCACCCTCTGTAATTAAAATTCCAGATGGAAGAATGCCACTAGGATGAAATTGCACAAATTCCATATCCTTTAGTGCTAACCCTTTTCGGTATGCCATATCTAAGCCATCTGGTGTGGAAGAATGAGCATAGGTAGAAAATCCGTAGATCCGACCCGCACCTCCGGTACAAATGATTCCGGCCAATGACTTAATTATTACAAACTGGCCAGTCTTCATCTCGATAGCTGTAAATCCGCGAAAGCTAGATCCATCAGATAAGATCGATGTGCAGAACCATTCGTTTAGAAAATGAATGTTCTCATGCTTCAGGCAGGTATCGTACAAGGTTTGCATCTCGTAAAATCCTACTTTATCTTGAGCATATGTTGCACGCGGGAATGAATATCCCCCGAATTTCCGCTGATCGATGCGCCCATCAGATCTTCTAGACCAGGGCATGCCCCAATGATCTAGCTGATATATTTCGTACGGTACTTCTAAGACCAGTCGTTCTGCAGCATCTTGGTCAGCGAGAAAATCACTACCTCTAATCGTATCGTAGATATGAGATTCCCTATTGTCCCCCTCTTCTTCAAATAGTACTGCAGCCGTTCCCCCTTCTGCAGAAACGGAGTGGGAGCGCATTACCTCAACTTTAGAGATCACAGCTACACTCAAACTCTTGTCCACTGATGCTGCAGAGACAGCTGCTCGAAGGCCAGCTAGGCCAGATCCCATTACCAAGACATCATAGGAGAGAACCTCAGTCAATCATGAAAACACTCTCTAGTGAAGATATCGTGAACTGCAATTCTCATAAATACCTTTGTCAATGTCAGATAGACCAGTATCAATCAGGTTTAGAGCTAATTGGCCAGAGCAGAAGTTTATTTACATGTTGAATTTTTAGATCATCCGATGCACATTGCTTATTCAGGAAAGGTCTTCTTTGCACCAAACACTTCAGATGAACAGATCATTGATCGTGCCAAAAAGCTATTGATGGAATGTGGGATCAAGGAAGAACATATACAGGTTAACTACAATGTCCAAGAGCTCGAAGTCAATGATTTGTATATAAGTTACGAGCCTCCTCATTTAGTTATCAGAAACGTCTATGAAAAGAAAAGTTCAGGAATGATAAAAATGAGAAATAGTGGCATGATAGAAATATAGTATCAGTTCAGTTGCTTGATTGAAGGATCTCCGAAACAAGTTCAATGAGTTGAATAACTTTTCCTTTCACTTCCTGACCGCTGACTAGATTTTTTACTCTTATAGTGTTTTCACCTTGCTTTCGCGTTGCTATCACCAAGGTAGTAGCCCCTATAGAGGATGCGTAATCCATTTGTTTTCTAAAGGATCGGGCTCGACTGTCGTAGTCTGTGGGAATTCCTGCGCTTCTCAACTCTGAAACACATTTTAGTACAAGCTGTTTATCATTATCCTCCGAAGTTACATATATTATTGGCTTCGTTTCGACCTTCAATAAACCATGATGACATAACACGTTCAAAAGACGCTCGACTCCTCCGGCTACTCCAATGGCACCTAGATCACCTCGATCAAACGCAGATGTCAACATATCGAATCGACCACCACCGGCCAATGCGCCAACAGTGAACGTGGGATCAAATATCTCGAAAACAGTTCCAGAATAATAGTCAAGTCCCCTGACAATTCCTAAGTTTATTCTAACGTTGCTCACTCCTCTCGCTGACAGCGAGCTTTCCAATTCACGAAGGGTTTGCCATCTGGCCAACTTACTTAATTTTGTGGCTTGGTCTTCAATTTCATTTATCGTCCCAATATGGGAAGATAGTTCCAACAAAGGCTTTAGTAATGTAGGGCTAATCTTACTTGCATACTCGTTATAAACGGCTTCTACCCCCTTTTTCTGAACCTTGTCCATCGCTCTAAAGATCTCAAATGCCAATTGGGGATCCGACATTCCAAGTTCTTGCTTCATGTACTGTTCAAGCAGTTCTCTATGGCTAAGATCAATCGTGACCTTGAGTCCCAGATCTTCGAAAAAGGAGGCCGCCAGATGAATTATTTCGGCCTCATTCTCTAGGTTGTATGTGTCATATAGCTCTACATCCCATTGATGAAAATATCGATATCTTCCTGCCTGAGGCTCATCGTACCTCCACACCCCCCCAAATGCGGCCGCTTTGATGGGGAGTTTCATTTCTCTTTTCTGAGATATATATCGAGTTAGCCCGACGGTGAGATCGAACCTTAGCGCAACTTCTCTGCCGCCTTTGTCCTCAAAATTGTAGATTTCTTTGGAAATTGTAGGACCCCCTTTAGCCTCAAGAGTAGAAAGCATTTCTAAAGGGGAAGGCTCAAGAATCTTAAAATTAAACAGATCAGCAGTTCTTAAAAATCGATCTCTAACATAATTAATACTGGACAACTCATTAGCGTCTATATCTCTCATCCCACGCGGAAGGCTTAATTTCATACACAGACCTACCTTTGTGACCATTTAGATTTTACTCTTTATTCGACACATTATTATTATTCAAATATCTTTGACATCTAACCAAATTGGACTCCGAAGGGTACAAATACTTGGAGCATAGCACAGACGCTTTTGTTCAGGCCCATGGGAGCAGTTTGGAGGAATTATTCCAGAATTGTGCCAGGGGGTTGGTTAACATCATGTTCGATATCGACAAGGTTGAAAATTCCCGATCCACTACTATTAGAGCTGAAGGCGAAGATCTCGAGGGTCTCCTCTACGACTGGTTGGAAAAGGTTCTTTTGAAGATTCTCATTGAACAGATCGTGCTGTCAAGATTTTCCGTTAAGATCGGTGAAAGACCCTCCAATGGGGAGGAAAAAAGGTATTTTCTTGAAGCACATGCAGAAGGCGAAAAAGTCAGCTATGAAAAGCACAACTACAAGATAGAGATCAAAGCGATCACGTACCACGAGTTGAAAATACGACGTGTTCGCTCTAGATATGTAGCAACTTTCCTGGTTGACCTGTGAAAGCCATTCGCTTCTTCACATTGGTGAATTTTATTAGCCTTGGATTTTCGGAATACCCGGTTGATTGAATCAATCGGATAAGTCTTAAATATGTATGATAACTTGTATTCAATGTATCATTATGAGTGAGGTAGAAAAGCCTGCATTAGTGGAGCTTAACGATAAGAACTTCGAGGAGACTATATCTGGCAATAAACCTGTGTTGGTTGATTTTTGGGCAACTTGGTGCGGACCCTGTCAGTTCATGCTGCCTATCTTTGACAGGCTATCGAAAAAATATGGCCAGAAAGTCACATTCGGTAGGCTAAACGTGGACGATAACCAAGGAGTAGCCATGAGATATGACGTTTACGCAATACCAACCTTCATAATATTTATGAACGGCAAGGCCATCGATCGAGCAGTTGGTGCAGTGGGAGAAAAAGGGTTAGAGGGCTTGCTACAGAAATATCAATGATTCCTTATAATAGGTATGAGTTTCTCTCCAATTAAATCCAATACGTAGGTCTAGGATCATTTCACAAGCGCATCAAATGTAACCAAAAAGCTCGTCGCTCTTCCTTTTTGTATCAATTATATGAGTCAGAACTTCCGTCTCTTCTTCAGTCAGCCTCTGCATGAACCGTTCATTCAGTAGCTTTGCCTGTTTGCTATTCAAATCAGTGTAGAAGATGTCTCCTTCATTAATCTGTCGTCCTATTGTTGGTCCTCTGATTGAGAGTGCCACCTGCATTCCTTTAGCAGCTTCCTCGATAGTCTTACCGCTTTGTTGCATTTGATGAATGGCACCGATTTTTTTGCCTTCTTCATTAATTACAGGGATTTTTTGTCGTAATTTTCCTACTAATATCTCGGCTCCGAATACTGCAGGATCATTACGCCTAAATACAAAGTTTTTTAGGAATTGGAATTTGCAAACAGGTGGAATTTCGTTAAACATGATTACGTCTTGATGGTCTTTTTGGTAAGTTGTCCAATCAAAATAGCTTCTAACTAGGTTATAGATTATTTTCTCATTAAAAATCATGACCTGACGTTCCTGTGCCTCCCTAAGTGCATCATCTAGGACCCTAACATTAAACGCCAAAATCACCCCTAAATATCGGTCTTTCTCCCTCACAGCTGAGGCCTCAATAACGTCCCTCTTGGTGACATGACCTATATCCGCACTTCTTATGGGAACCTTTTGCTTTAAGAGGAGGTCACTGATAGCTTCAATGGAGCCTATAGAATCACATTTCATAATGACGCCGTTGATATCCTTACTAACAAAAGTGTTCTTAATTTCAGCCTCTACAAATGCTCTAAGTCGAGCTTCATCCTCTTTCTGATTTATAACAAAGAGGGGACTTCCAGCCATGACCCCGGTGAGGTCAGGCGAAGTGATTTTTACTCCGGCAGCTGAAACCACCTCTGATACATGTCTAAACTTGTCCCTAGGATCTCTCATTTCATCAAGCGGCTTTGGTAGCAGAATTGCCTTTACCCGGGCTACTACAGCATTACTTCTTTTAGCAACTATAACACTACTGCCTTGACGAAGGATTCCATCAAACAGTATTACGTTGGCGGCCGGTCCTAACCCTACCTCTTCGTTTATTTCCAAGACGATCCCTCTTCCCTGCTCTTCATCTCGTTCCAATTTTCTGCTCAAGTATTGCTGGGTTAATCCAATAAGGACTGCAAGTAATTCAGGTATTCCAACTCCAGTTCTTGCACTGACAGGCACTATTGCTACTTCCTTCGTAAAGTTCTTGATTCTCCAGAATGCTTCCGAATTGTATCCGGATCTAGAAAGAGAACCTACTACATTGTAAATCATTTCGTCCAATGCAGTCACCACGGACTTGTCTTGCATACTAACCGCCTTACTTATCGAATCTCCCCCAAGGTCACTGCGCCATCCACTAATGGTGTCCACTTTATTTAGTGCAATAACAAATGGAACCTTTCTTCTTTTCAAAATTTCAATGCTTTCCTCTGTCTGAGCTTCAAATCCCTTGTTAGCATCTACCACAATTATTGCAATGTCAGCTGCTGACCCTCCTCGTACCCTCAGCGTAGCAAATACTTCGTGACCAGGTGTATCTATTACCAATATTCCTGGGATTTGTGAATCACTCGTTGATATCTTGTTAAATAAGTCCCCTGTTACTCTTTTAATTGTATCAATGGGGAAAAAACTTGCACCGATATGTTGCGTAATTCCACCCGCTTCTCTAGCCTGAACTGCCGTCCCTCTAACCTTATCCAGTAGAGAGGTTTTACCCGAGTCTACGTGACCAAGTACAACTACTACTGGATGCCTGAGTGCCACTTAAATGCTATCAAAAATCACTGCAGCCTCTTTTATGAAGCTTTCATAGGAGTCTGATGCATGGACTACGTTATCGGTTATGTTAAGGGCTAGGTCTCCTCGTATTGTTCCAGGAACTGCTTCATATGATTTTGTTGATCCTATCATGATCCGTACTGTGTCTATTGCATTGTTACCATGCAGAATCAGCGCCATTGTAGGGCCAGAAGTGATAAAGGAAACCAATTCATTAAAAAATGGTTTATTACTATGGGCCGAATAAAACTCTTCAGCTTTTGCCTTACTAAATGAGTAGGATTTCAGACTTTCAATAGTGAACCCCTTTTCTTCAAACCTGGAAATTATCTTTCCAGCTAATTTTCTCTTTACAGCATCTGGTTTAATAACTACTAGAGTCCGCTCCCCCAAGAAATTAACGCTTCCCTACTTTAATACCACCTTTTATGTACTTCTTTGTCCATTTCAGTTTTCTCGGATCCCGCTTTAGTTCTCTGAGATTTTTCTTGCATTTGGACGAGCATGTCCATTGGATCGACCCATCGTTACGGACTAGCATTATACCCTGACTTGGTGGGATATGTCTTCCGCAAAAGGAACAATTACGCAATGAAGTCGCTGATTTGCTCAATGACTAGTCTAACACCTTTTGAAAACACAGACCTTACTTTATTTTTCGAGCTTCTCGCTCAGTTTCTCGTAGCATCAATATATCGTTCATCCTTATCGATCCTTTGACATTCCTTGTCAGAATTCTGCCTTTGTCTCTACCCTCGAGGATTCTCACTCTAACTTGAATAACCTCTCCTGCAATTCCTGTTCGACCTACTATCTGAATTACCTCTGCGGGATTTATCCTCTCTTCCGAAGACTTGCTCATTTTCCACTATTCCTTCCTCTTGCCTCTTAGGGGCTGAATAGAATTAAGAACTTGCTCAACAATAGTTTGAGCTTCCCCTGGATCCAAGATAGTCGCAGCCGCTGATCCGACGTCCATACCCAAAGAGGCGCCAAGTTGTTCCTTACTTGGAACAAAAATATACGGAGCATTTCTTTCCTCGCACAAAATCGGCAGATGAGCAACAACTTCAGGCGGTTCCACATTCTCTGCAATCACGACTAATTTTGTATTCCCTCGTTCAATGGACTTTGTGGTCTCATTGGTTCCCCTACGTACCTTTCCGCTTTGCTTAGCCACTCTAACCGCCTCATATATCACATTTACGAGGTCTTTTGGTGTCTCGAATTTGACATAATACGGTCTACTCATTTTAAATAATCACCCTCTGGGATCATCTCGATTCTGCTATATGAGATCAGTGGAGTATTAAATATGTTATCCATGATTAGGCTATTTGACTTCGTCATTGCCGAGGACTCGCCTAATAACGTTGGAGTATTCGCGGACTTTAGAGTCCAATAGATCTTTATCTGTCGATTCTGCGTACATCCTTATCAGTGGTTCAGTTCCGCTGGCTCTTACCATCACCCAAGTTTCTTCGTCAATCCAAATCTTGATGCCGTCAAGGTTCTCTACTCTAAGGTTTGTGCCATGATTGGAACACGATTCAACGGCAACCTCAGAAAGCTCTGGTGACTTGCAACGAAATTTAGACTTGTACTGAAAGGTCTTGGGCAGATTCATGATCTCCCTGGAAAGCGACCGTTTTCCAGAGCTAGATGATAGCATTTCCAAAACCAATAGGGTGGTCAGGGCCCCATCGCGGACACAATTTAACCGCGCATTCATAAAACCGCCATTCTCTTCGAGCCCCAACACCGCGTTTCTTTTGACCATCTCTCGTGAAACTTCGACGCTTCCCACCTTGGTATGAATAACTTTGGAGCCCCCGTTCTGCGCGACAATACTAACCATCATCGTAGTATTCAATGGGCAAACAATATCCGTTCCCTCGTAGCCATTTTTCAATAGATACGCTAGTAGTGAGGCACCTAATTTGTCACCCCAAATGATTTGCCCGTGCTCATCGCAAAAAATACTTCTGTCCCCGTCACCATCGTAGGCCACCCCAAAGTCGGCATTTGTAGACTTTACGAGTGAAGTAAGTGTACTGAGGTTACTGGCCGTGGGTTCGGAACCCCTTCCAGGAAAGTTCCCGTCGATATTTCCATTCACGGATAGAACCTTGCATCCGAGCTTCTGAGCAACCAATGGGGCCACTAAGGCCTGCGTTCCGTTTCCTAAGTCCATTACGATCTTGAATTCTTTTGGATAAATCATTTCTGACTTCACAACTTGGATCGCAGAATCCATGTATGATGAAATAACTCTATCGTCTTTACTTTCTCCTCCTATTTTCCTCACAGGCGGGATATCACCTGAATCAAAAATGAGCTCTATTTTTGACTCATCATCTCTTGAAATTTCTACTCCGTCACTTGCAATCGCCTTAATACCATTATATTGAGGAGGATTATGTGAGGCTGTAACCATAATGCCTCCATGATAACCTAAATATTTTGTTGCATATTGCAAACATGGTGTCGGTAAAAGGCCTGCCACAGAAGTGTCTACCCCGCAAGTATTAAGCGTTGCAGAAACGACCCTGGAAATTACAGGACTAGATATACGTCCGTCAAAACCAACTAAGAGTGGTCCTTTGGCAAAATGCAATGCCAATGAACGAGAAACATTGATGATAAATTCAAGATTAAGGTCTTGACCGAAAATTCCTCTTACTCCATTTGTCCCAAACAGCTTATTCCCATGCCCAGTTTTCATTTAGCTTCTAAGCTTTAAAATCTAATTTAATGATAATGGTCCCATAAAAAAAAGTCGTCAGGTGCGGCTATTTAATATTCATGATGGAATAATGCTGACCACACGGTATCAAAAATGATTTCAATTTGTTAGCGGACTACTCAACTGAAAGGATTAGATTCTCATTACTCCGAGATTTTGTACGCCAATTAGCAGTCAAATCAATTTATTGATAATCGTTGTAATTAGGAATTGTTATTAGAATAAACTTTGGGAGAAATTAAGCTCGGCTTGAGGCGACTAGTGATTTGTAGTTTGGTACCATTAGAATGATCCTAGTTCAGATCCCTGACACTGCCTAACAGGCTTTACATTCCATTTAAACTCCACGAATTCATCAAGGAGGCTATGCTGCGCTCAGACGTATAACCTAATGAAGAACAGCAACTTCAAGGCGAAATTTACCCTATGTAAATTGGTATGCTAGGAAAGAACGTTTCTTTATTCGAATCTAGCGTTTATTGAATGCTTTGAGTTAGATAATGGTGATCGTCTTATTGTTCGTTATAACATTCTCACAATGTCTGCACTGTTCACAATAAACCATAAACGCTAATATATTGAAGCGCACAGTGAACAGCTTGCGAGCGGGGGTTGCCAAGCCTGGCCAACGGCGCAGGACCTCATGTGTTACAAAAATACATCGTCGTGCGAGGCTTAGAATGGGTCAGGTCTTTTCTCCTAAAACCCTGTTCCTAAGGGATTCGTGGGTTCAAATCCCACCCCCCGCATATTTTGTTTCACCACATTTGCTTGATGCATTGATCAAGTTGCTTATGGTTGGTGAAGTGCGCGGAACAAAAATGATTGTCGCAGTCGCCACAATGCCAACCCGAAATCGTGTAACATATTATACATTTGTCTAGTGGTTTATTATAATCAAAATTTTTTTTATGCCCTCTTGTCCTACCATGTTGTTGTTGCTGCTGTGGTTGATGATTGATTCCGCGTTTCATATAGTTTATGGCCTATATAGCAAATATTTTCTCATAAAATCACAATTCAGTATGACAGCACGTGTCGATGTCGTTAATATGTACTAACATTGGGTTCTAATTCAATACGCATACTTAGTCCACTGATTTATACTTTTTCTAGGTGAAGGTTTATCTAAAGTATCATTTATTTCTACGTAGTTGGCTAGCCAGAGCACAAGAGACAAGACGCTAATTGAGATTACCGTGGTAGGCAAGGACCGGGCGGGAGTAGTAGCAGAAATAACCAACTCTATTTTTCGTAATGGCGGGAATATTGAACATATTAACCAAAAAGTCGTTCATGGTTTATTCGGAATGCATCTGGAAGCTTCGTTCCGAAACACTGTACAGCTTCATGAAATACATGCTGAACTGCACGACCTTTCTACCAAGCTACAAATGGAGATCAAAGCTCACGTTGAAGAACCTAATAGAAGGAAGAATGTTGCCCTATTGGTAAGCAAAGAAACTCATTGTTTGTCAGCAATACTGAATGCTTACCGAAACAATGAAATTGACTCGAATATCTCAGTAATTATTGGCACTGAAAGTACGCTCAAGGGCATAGCGCATGAGCTTTCAATTCCTTTTCATTCAGTCTCATATGAAGTTAGTTCAGCAGATGCAGAGAGTGAGATCTTGAAAGTCATAGAGGAGTATAACATTGATCTCATTGTGCTTGCTCGCTATATGCGTATATTGACACCTAATTTTGTCTGGCGCTATCCCAATAGAATCATAAACATTCACCCCTCGCTATTACCAGCATTTCCAGGGGCTTATGCCTATGTCCAGGCATTCGAACGAGGTGCTAAAATAGTGGGATGCACAGCACATTTTGTTACTGAGGAACTAGATCAAGGCCCAATTATTTGTCAGGAAGCGTTTAAAGTAATGGAAAGTGATACTCTCGAGACTATAAAAAAGAAAGGTCAGGAGTTAGAGGCAGCAACACTATTGGAGGCAGTTAAACTTTTTCTCGATGATAGGTTAGACGTCTATTGGAGCAAAGTTCATACCGTACCCAAAGGTTGAAAATGATCCGCGGATTATAGGTTTGTCGTGGGTCTGCCGATGATATAAGACTGATATTCTACCTAGTACCTACAATAGGAATGACCATGTCCATTTACGACCTGAGTGACGGAGATTTTCGCACTCGATTAGAGCAAACTCAGTCCGCAATAATACCTGTAGGTTCACTCGAACAGCATGGACAGCACTTGCCCGTCTCAACAGATTGCTTAATTGCTGAACACATTTCTAAAGAGGTTGCTCGCAGGTTAGAATATTTTGTGTTCCCTATTGTTCCGTATGGGGTATCGTTTGAACATGCACCAATGTTTAATATTTCTGTCCACGATTCCACGCTCTCTAATATTTTGTGTGATATATGCATATCTATAGCGCATCTTGGTATCAAAAAGATTGTGATAATCAATGGTCATTATGGGAACATGGGAGTATTACAATATGTCTCTCAGAATACATTTACAAAGATGCCTCCTGATTCAGCCGTATATGTAATTAATTATTGGTCCTTGATGAAAGAAAAGTTTGATCACGCAGGTGAAGTGGAAACCTCAATTATGTTGGCGGTAAACCCAACTTTAGTAAAGATGGATAAGGCAGAAGCAAGCGGCAAAATTCTGATGAAGTCGAAAGAGGCTTACAGGAGCATGACGTGCCGCCCGGCATCTTTTCCCGAGTTAACAGGCAATGGGGTGTGGGGTGATCCAAAACTTGCATCAGCTGAAAAGGGAAGAGAGCTGCTCTGTGAAATTAGTGAAAACGTTATCAGAACAATTCGTGAGTTTGACTAGTATTTCTGGCATCTGGATACTATGTAGATCAACATGACTGTTGCTCCCAGCATTTATACATAATTTGACGAATCCGGCTACGCTGGAATATTAGCAATCAGAATTTTAATATATACGTGAGTATTGCTTATTAGAGGAATTAAAAATGTCGGTAGACATGGCGGTAAAGGTTCTGGACGAGAGCCTAGGAAAAGTCGTGCTTATTAAGCTAAAGGGCGGTAAAGTGATTAGAGGGAGTCTACACGGATTCGACCAACACATGAATCTGTTGCTTGAAAACTCCGTTGAATTATTGGAAGAAAATAAGTCGAATGATTTAGGAACAATTGTTGTACGAGGAGACAATGTCGTCATAATATCCCCGCCCCCCCAGTAAGGAGACTGTAAAATGACAAAAGGCACTACATCAATGGGAAATTTCACTCGAAAGAAGACGCATATACGTTGTAGAAGGTGCGGCTACAACTCCTACCACAAGAGAGGAAAACAGTGTGCGAAATGCGGATTCCCAAATCCTCATATAAGAAAATATAGCTGGATCAAACGCAGGGTCTTTTAATTAGTAAGTGCATTTAGACTGCTTAAAGAAACTATGAGATTCTATAATTTACAAAGCCTATATGTTAGTTGCATGCATATATTGACATCGATTGAATGAAGAGATCATATTTGTTGGGAGCGCTATTGCTGGTTCCCTCTTGACTATTGTGATCGACAGGTTAGTAAAACCAGTCTTCCCATTCGGAAACAAGAATACACCTGCGTCATATGATTCTATGAGGACAGAGTTGAGCTCGCTTGAATTTGAAAGGAATTTAGCAGCTGAAGCAGCGACTAAAGTGGATGTAGCATTCAATGAGAAGAGAATCGATGTATATGAGCGAGATAAGCTGCTTCAAAGATACACAGCGCAGATGGAACAATACGAGGAGAAAATAGACAAGTATCAGAATTTATTAGATCTTGCAGATCTCAGAAATCAACGTGATAACCTTACTGAAATGGTGAATAGGAGAATATCATCGATTGATCAGAGGTTAAAAGACATTCAAAATAGATTCGCAATCACTTATGGAAGTGGAGAAGGCGACCGAATAGAACATGCATTAGAGAAGGCAGTCCAAGACGCGGTGCATAGCAATCTACATGAGTCTAAACCCACTGACGAACTGAAGCAATTAGAGAATCCGACATCATATACACATGATTTATCCAAACCTTATGTTGATGATCGAACTGAAGCTAAACAACTTGAGAAACTTCACCACCAGATAATGCAAGAACTTGACAGATTAGAACATGATAAAGAAAACCCTAATGAAAATTATGTTGATGATAAAATCAAGGATAAGTTTCAGGATTCTATTGCACTTAACCAACATGGAGATGATTCTGAATCGCTCCCTAGAAGTAATAAAGAATCTGCAAACGAAAAAAAAGAACGGCCCTCATCATCGCTGGGGGAAGGCCAAGCGGGTTAAGGTTGATCTCACTTTTCGACTACTAGTATCAAAATTTTGATTCGTGATGTCAGCTTCACAAGCCAGTAATAAGCCAGATTTTACTCCGGCAATAAAGCATGCAATAAGAAAGCATGTCAAGGATAATCAGATTATAGGATTGGGAAGCGGCAGGGCTATGGCATGTCTTGTACGGGAATTGGGCAGAATGACCGATAAGAAAAATCTAAAATTTATAGTTACCTCCTTACAAATAGGAATCGAGGCTGAAAACGCAGGATTATGCATTATGAATGCTCCTCCGCGAAGCGGACGGATTGATATTGTATTTGATGGTGCGGACCAAATTGATGTAAATCTATTTATGATTAAGGGGGGAGGAGGTGCGCTACTCCGCGAAAAAATACTTTTGTACTCAGCAAGAAAAGTCATAATATTAGCTGATTCATCAAAATTTGTCAACCAATTCAATCGAAGCGTACCAATCGAAGCTAGTCCTTTTGCTAGATCGACAGTTAGTCGCAGGTTGAGTAGAATTGGCGCCAAAGCTGTGCTGCGACACTCTGCTACAGGTTATCCCTACTTTACTGACAATGGAAATATCATCTTTGATGCGCTCTTTCCTTCAATCCAAAATCCTGAATCCCTCGAAAAGGAATTAAATTGCATACCAGGTATTGTTGAAGTGGGAATCTTCTCTAGACGGGCTAATATATATTATGAGGCATCGGTTAGGGGACCTTTTAGAATAATCACCTTCCGTAAGAAGAGTCCACACTTGTTATCTGCCTAGTCATTTTATATGACCTTTTCTAATGAACGTTACTGCTATACAGGAGCGTATTGCGATTCCAACTGGCACGGCAATGTTTGAGTGAGCTATATTGTGCTGATGCTATCTGGAGCATTGAATTGCTTTTTCTTGTCACACTACAATGATCACCAATAATTTACAATTGCGAGAGCTGAACTTCGACAGGACTATTCACTGTCAATATGTTTGAAGATAAGGTAAAAGTTTAGTATAACGCGTGACAAAAGGAGGTTAGTCTAGATCTGGTGAAGTCTAGAAGTGTCGATAGATGAATTGATAGCAGCAAATAACCTATCCGTTTTATTAATATGCTTTAGTACCTTTTTTATTCGTCAACTATTTTCTGGTGTTGCATTTCTGCCTGTATCCAGAGCATTTCAAATATTGAGTCGGAGGATTGTACAGTGGGTCGGCTGTTTGAATAGGGGCCAAACCCACCGTATTTAAAATATCATGTTGCGAACTATCCGCGATCTCTATGGAGAGGATTTTATGTCTATCTATAATCATGGTTACCACCTTTGCATTTATCGAAATGCTTTGCAGAACTTGAACATTTGGAAGTTGAGAAAATATAGTCTCGACCAAATTGTTTAACGGCCCGTCTTCTTTCATGAGGATCCTAATTATCACACCCTCTGCCTTATCCTTCATTAGTTCTAGGATCCCTTCATCATAGCATGCGAAAGGTATTCGAAGAAGGGAAGAATATCTGTATCTTTCCATTTGCTGATAACAATATTTTTGGAATGAGTTTACGGATCTCATCTGGGTCTTGTAATATTTCTATATATTCTTGTACAAGATTTTCTTCAATCTCTTTTATTCTGCGTTTCGCGGGTGTAGCCTTCTCCCAGAATGTCTCGAAGATATATTGTCCGCTTCGAACAACCTCTTCTTCGTTACTATAATAGGCTACACTCAATTCCGCCTGTCAATTCATCTAAATGACGAAGTTCAGTCACTATTTTCATTAATGCTTTGCAGTATTGTATGTTATTTTTAGTGATTTCATTTATTAATCTTATCTTACCCCCTCATTTTGTCAGATCGACATAATTATTTCTGTACACTTCAAACTCCATGATTATGGAAGGCCCGTTCTTATCCCCGAAGAGATCCATCTTCTCTTTGGCATGCTATATGAAGAGAATGCCCATTTCTACAGTTGCTTCTCTATCATAAAGTATCTCTGAGCCTTTCTTCGGTGAATCGTGCAACTTAGTCCTACTACATATCCCTATCTAGTGAGGTTCGACAAGATATTGTTTATGATGGGTATGTGTTCTAGATCTTTTCTAATGTGGAATATCTATCAACAGAGTATTCCAGTTGGGCGACAAAATCCATTTGCTTTGCGAGACTCAATATCCTAAGGGAGAAATAGAAAAAAGAAAAAATGAAGAAGATGATGATTCTATTCATAGAGCAAATCAGCAGCAACAACATGAATAGCAACGACTAATAGAATATCCATATGGGATTACGATGGAACATGTAAGAGCTAGCATGTCACCTTATACTGTGATCGATTATCCGAAATTTGAAGATACCCGAAATCAAAAAACTAGATATTTTTGGGACGGCGAATTTCTGAGTAATACTCCATTAAGAGAACTGCTGCACATCCATCGACACTACTGGCATAACATAATAAAGGTTGAACATGTACCCTATTTAGAAGTATACATTATTAATCTATATCCTACTGTAGCGAAAGAACCAAATAAACCCACCACTGGATGCTGATACTATTCAGGATAGGGAGATTGATATACGATTTCATGATAGAACACGCTATGATGTAAAGGTAGCTGAGATAATTTCGGATTATTTGATATTGCATGGCCAGCTAAAGAATCTTGCAATAAAATGTATAAGTATATTGGCTGAAGATGACAAGGAGAAGGCAGTAGTTATGCAAAACAGATTTGAGAAAGAATATAGCAAGATGCTTGATGAAATGAAACCACACAGTAGGGGTCGTAGAGAGGAAGCAGAGTTAGACCGATCTTTAGCAATAAAAACTAAAAAGCACATAGGAAGTCTAGGACTTACAGAGATTTGGTTAAAGTAAGATTTGATGTCACAAAGGTTGCATATGCAAATAGGCGGGATGACGGTCAAACAATCTTTGGTAAGGCTGTTGAATTTTCTCGTGAGACTATGGAAAATCTAAAGGATCAAGGTTATGCGGATGCACTAGTAGCTTTCGATTTCGCAATCAACTACACATAAAGTTCGATGTCTTCCATGAAATTAAGGATTGAATGAAAATTGTTTAATCCCACATTTTTAGTCCTCCGGTGGTAGTAGATTAGTTGGCCCCTGCTCCGCAATATCCCAACTCTGGTCGCCTTCATCGGAAAATGACCTAGTAGACGAGCATACAAGAGGAAGTGGCGGATCATTATTTAATACCTCGTACGTTTCAAAAACCTGGACACCTTCTATTGCTGTCGTATTTGAGTTCGTTTGAAGGAATATGATAAATAAATTGGCTGGCAATACCATTCCAAAACTGAAAATAATCGCGGTGAAGTACTAGAATACCACAACTTATCTACTTATCCTCTACATGGAGGGGTTGAAGAGCATAATATTAGAGATCGTATAGATACAGGGTTTTGCATTACAGCTAACCTTTCTAGTTTTGATAACGTTCATGATCCGAATGTCGCTCGAGCGACAATTCTTGGCGTATCAATTCACTTGGTTCTTGCTTTCGCTTCTACCAAAACAGTTCCTTCGAATTAACTTGCCGTGGCCTAAAGTTTTTTCATCTACATAACCTTCATTCATAACAATCGTGCCTCTAACAATTGTCGTAACTGGCCAACCAGTTAGCTTCCATCCATCATATATCGTGTAATCTGAGCTCGAAAGCAAAAGATCTGGAGTTACGATTTTCTCCAATTCAAGATCGATAATAGTGAGATCAGCATCTGAGCCATTTATAATAGTTCCTTTCGAAGGATACACATCGAATATTCTGGCGGTGCTATAGGAAGTAACCTCCACTAGTCTTTCAAGAGTTATTCTATCTTTATTCACACCCTCGCTTAATAAAACTGGCAACATCGTTCCCATACCTGGAAAACCAGAAAGTGCAGTCCACAGGTCTCCCTTACCCTGCTTCAATGACATGGTATTCGCGACGTGATCCGTCCCCACAGTATCAATAATTCCATTTCTTAGTCCGTACCACATGCTCTTCAGGTCTAATTTTGATCGGAGTGGAGGAACAACTTTTCCTTTGATACTATTAAAATCAGTGGTATGGGTTAGATAATGAGGACATGTTTCCACATAAGTGACTAAATTGCCTCTCTCTTTTTCGCGGATGATTGCATCAAGGGCGACTGTAGAACCAACATGAGCGAAATACAGTCTAGAATTGTATTTTCTTCCAAGGTTTGCAATTCTCGAGACACTAACGGATTCAGATATGGGGGGCCTACTGTCAGACCATTTTTGGAGGTAGGATTCTTTTTTATTTGATACATCAAGTAGTTTTTGCTTTGACGTGCTGTCAGCGCAGATGGCTGGATCTTCAGCGTGTATAATTACGGTAGAGTTTTCCTGCGAACAACTTTTCAAGATGTTGTCGATTAGACTGTCATTCATGTTTACCTCGCGCTCTTTTAACTCTGTATTTCCGGGATCTAGGTCCATAAGAATGCGATTATAACCATTCCCTAAATTCATGTATATCTTAAATGAGCTTATGTTCATATCGTTGGTTAGAAACGGAATCTCCTTTGCTTGTTCTTCGGTAAGAATTGAGGCATGGATCGAATAGTCAATGTAATGATTCTTGGTGCTCATCAGGAATTGGTCGCCCAATTTCCTATAGCTACCGTCCAGTCTTAGCATTCGAATTACAGAAGTTATCCCACCAACTGCTGCCGACTTTGACTCAGTTCTCGCTGCTTTTTCAATAGGAGTAAAGACACCATAATGAGAATGTGGATCAATTACCCCCGGTATTATATATCTCCCAGATGCATTAACCCTAGCGGATGCATTGACGTTTGTAGAATCCTTTCTTAGATCCTTGATCTTTCCATTTTCTATGAGGATATCCAGTTGGAGTACACCTGCCTTGGGTATTACCACTCCCAAGGCACCATAGATTAACAGATCACAGTCATTCTCCAAACAACGTGATTGATACTAAATCTATTAAAAAGGTTCTCTTATTAGCAGCAAATTGCGTTGCATGGCATAGGTTAACAAATAATTTTCTGTAGTACTCACAGGTTCCATCTTATAGTAAGCGGTCTCGGATCATTTAATCTTAAGGTGCTTTAGGCCGTACATTAGATGTTTAATGAATTACAAAATTGCTTCCCTCCATATTTTGCCACCAGGAATTCTAAGCAATGCCTTTTCGAGTTAATAATGCAAAGGTTATCCGATGGATAAACTATAACTCAATGCTACATCGATGATGAAAGCCTTCCAGATGCTGCTCAAAGAATGGTTCACATATCCCTTTGATCACGCCAGGATGCTAATGTTTATGAGCTTGTTTATATGATACAGGTGATATTTGGATTCGACTCGACATAAGCAGACCAAAAAGAAAGAAAGCGAAGGGCTCGATTATGACATGTGTGTTTGCGGTCATGTCCGATTCTGGCATTATGGAAAATGTCTAATGGTGACGCTTGATTATGAAGACCATATATCAACAGAGTATGGGTTCTGTGGGTGTCCGGAATTCAGGCAGGTAAAGAAAGATCTTAACCAAACTAAAAAAAGAAAATCAAAAAAAGTTCCTGTTGGCGAAATTGCTTAGGATTGATTGGGTCGGCGTATCAGCCGTCAGCCGCCCTAACGAGGGAATTGGCAGGCTATCAGACAAGGCATCATAAGTTTTATTAGAACTTAAGGGCCTATTCTATTCTGTTTGGAAACTAAAAAGATAACTATCCTAGCTGATTTTGGAGGCTTGTGTGCTGATGATAATTTTGCTATATGGACATTTTTGCGGCTGTGATTCCTATACGGGAATACTTGAAACAACATGTCTAGTTAGCCGAACCATGCATATGCACCTAATTTTGCGATTTATCCCCGATGACTCATGTTGTTCCAGTGGGGACACCCATATCTGAGTGATTAGCCTTAGAGATGTCAGATTCAACTTGAATTATCCAGTACATCTAAAATGATTTAGAAATTTTCGCTGCTCTCTATTTATATATCGACTGAATTTACTGGACAGGTTGAATTGAATGTTAACAGATTTCCCCTAGCAAATGTTACATCCTTAAGTGATGCGGAGATCGCCTTGGTATTGGTTGCCGATGAAAGTAAATCTTTGGCACCCCGAAAAGGAACCGATCAGGGTCCTAAAGCATTGAGAGATGCATTTGAAAATTCTGAGGCGTTCAAAAGGGACGGTAAGACTATTTTAATATGTCCAATGCGAAACCATTACCTCAATAAAAGAATTTTAGATGTGGGATTTACAAATAGAAAGGATTTATATTCATTAATCTGTGAACTTGTAGCAAACAAAATCATTCCAGTTATCATTGGAGGAGATCATTCATTAACCACGATAGCTATAGACGCGATTTCTGCAACATTGGGTAAGATAGGTCTAATATATTTTGATGCACATCCTGATTTTGTATCCTCCAAGACAGACTATTACGGATCTGTGATCACTGACTCACTTGACAGACTTGATGCGAGTAACGTTACTTTTGTGGGGACTAGGGCCTCTGAAATAGAGGAGGTTGAAAATATACAACGCAGCGGTTTTCAAGTTCTATCCCCACTTGATATCCTGGAGGGAGGTATAAACAAAACCATCGATAAGATTCTCGCAAGAAATACATCCAGAAAATATGTGTCGATTGACCTCGACTGTCTTGATCCTGCATTTGCTCCGGGGGTATCAGTCCCTACGCCATGTGGGCTTACAAGTGTGGAGCTAACTTGCCTGGTTAAGCGTGCTGTAAGTTCAGGGATACTAGGTATGGACATCGTCGAACTTTGCCCCAAGTATGACGTGAACTATATGACTGCCTCTTTAGCAGCTAGATTGCTTTCAGAATCTCTGGCTTCTCTGAAGTCAGGCTATTAAGCTAATTCTGGGGAGTATCTTGTAGATGAGATTGGATCTGAATCAATCAGTTAGTTCGGTGACACTTTCTAATGGAACTAATGCAGAGGTCCAGATCGTTAGGAGCAGTAGGGCAAAACGCCTTTCTCTTAGAGCAAACCGACATGGAATTTATGTTATAGTTCCAAATTTTGCAAGTCACTATGAGATTATGACCTTTATTGACTCAAAAAAAGAATGGATTTCTAAATCTAGTACTTATTTTGAGAAGATTACGAGAGGATTAGATCCCATTCTAATTCAACGAGGAAAGGTACTTTTTTTAGGAGCGCCATATGATATTCAACTAGTAAACGACAGGCTCTGTTATGTGATATTATCTGAGAATCTGAGCAGGATAACAATACACGGTCCAAATAAAAATAAAAGAAAAAAGACTATCATTGAATTCTATCATCAACATACCTCTCGAATTCTTGATGAGCGAATAAGAGTGTTAAGTTCACAACTAAACTTGAATTTTAATCGCATCTCAATAAAGAATCATAGATCCAGGTGGGGAAGTTGTTCCTTAAAAAAGAACCTGAATTTTAATGTGTTGCTGTCTGCTCTACCAAGTGGCGTTATAGATTATGTCATTGTCCACGAATTATCCCATTTACTGGAGCTTAATCATTCGGAGAGATTTTGGGAATTAGTCAGGTCAAATTGCCCAACATACGAAAAAAATCGAAAATGGTTGCGAATGTATGGCCCATTTATCAATCTACCTTGAGGATTCTGGACTAAAATGCTAGAGTTCCTTGAAACTCTGTCTATCTTATTGTGATAACTTAATTTGACTTAGCTAACTATAATAGTCAACCAAAAAATATACCTTCCATGTTTAATTGTGTAGAATAATTAAAAATATGATAAAAGTCTATGAGATTCATCGGTATCTAAACGACCAATTTCAATATGTAGTGGCGCGGACTCACAAGCATACTGAGGAAAAAGTGTTTCAAGATGTCAAGAGGATGAATGAAATGCTGAGTGCAGAGCTCAGGGAAAGCGGTGTTAGATATGTGTTTGCAATTGAAGACATGTCAGCGTCAAACAAGAAAACCTCTGCCAAGTTCTTACATACACAAAACAAGAATCCGTGGGCAAGGTAACATATTTTTTCTGCAGTTCAATATGCCAGCGGCAATGCATAGGCATAAGTAACACCTGCGGCAATGCATAATGACGAGCGGTTATGAATCTGGTCCTTCATGCTAAAGAATTGAACCGGAGGTTACTTGATCCCAGTCTAGCCAAACAAACTATAGTAGTTGATACGAGACCTCTCGATGAATATCTTAATGGACATATTCCCGGTGCCATAAACATTGATTTAATGCAGTTTCATTGGATCGACACAACTAGGATTGGAATAAGGCAATTCAACAGGCAGATGAACATATTGTTTTCAAACCTTGGTCTAACCGGTGCAAAACTTGGTGTATTCTACGATAATATTTCAGGTCCTTCTGCATCTAGAGGAGTATGGCTCTCACATTACTTTTCGCAATTGAATGCTTCTATACTAGACGGGGGATTGGGAGGATGGAAGGAAGAGGGTCTTGAAATTGAAAAAGAAACCAACGCTTTTTCCTACTCAAAACTAGCAACTAATACAAATTCTAACGTCTTAGCAGATTTGAAAATGGTAAAGTCGTCGGTAATGCAAAGGCTAGATAAGAAATCGGTTTTATTGGACTGCAGATCTGAGCAGGAATTTGATGGAAGAGTAGTACGTGCTCTAAGAAGAGGTCATATTCCTGGCGCAATTAATATTGACTGGTCTCACAATATAGATAGAGAGAAGAGTGGCAAATTCAGGAGTTTTAAAGATTTGGCTAAAAGATATTCGATGATATCAAAAAATGACGAAGTAATTACTTACTGTCAGGGCGGCTACAGGGCTGCAAATACATACATAGTTTTAAAGTTGCTGGGATTCGAAAAAGTGAGAATGTATCTAGGATCGTGGGGAGAATGGGGTAACAAGCCTAAACTCCCTGTAGAAAAAGGCGATAAATAGGGTTTGCTTTATATTTCTTGCTAGGATCGTCATTGATGGAGTAACGACGACATTCTATCCTGGGTAGGAAAATTATCCGGTAACTGAGGTTTTATCATGTATGTATTTTGATCGTGCTTTGGTTAGGCAAGGCCAACTGGGAGTCAAAAGTATAAAAACGATAGTCATCAATCTGATAAATCAATGATCGATAATCATTCGTATAAACGCTTCTGTGACAAAGTAGTAACACTTGATAAATCAATTAGATTTATTGGAATTGCTGATGGCCATGGGAGACTACTAGCCACTGCCGAAAGGAAAGGATTAATTCCTTTGCTGAACATGCAAGAGACTGAACAGTACGCCGTTACCGCAGCGACTAGGCAATATACTCGAATAAGATGGCAGGGGATCTTAGGTAAAATATTCTATACCTGTTCTCACTACGACAAACTGTTAAGGGTCACAATACCTATCACAGATGAAAACAATCATCTTCGATACGTTATAATCTTCACCTTTGATGTCAACACAGAGAATTTCCACGATATAACAATGAAAAAGATTATACCTCTGATTCGTAGAAATCGAAAGAAACTCTTGGAAAGTTCAGCCTAGTTCTACCAGCTTCAAATTCCAGAACAATAGGAATGAATAAGTTTGGCTGTTAGTAGGGCATCTTATCAGGCGAGAGGATTCTTGTTTACGATTTCATCTAAGCAATGAATTATATCTTCCCTACTGACAGGAATGGGATTGTTGTCCAAGTGTCCTCGATCAGGCATAATAACATCTGCAGCTTCCTCAATACCCTGCTTCAGTGTAAGGGGTTCAAAATTTAATTTTTTGCAGATTTTCTTAAATCTTTCATAATAAATTGACTTGTTGAATTTATGTGCTACTGTTGTACATGAAGAGAGAGAGTATCCATGAGGCACTCCTTCGTTTGAGAATACATAAGATAACGCGTGCCCCAAGGTGGTCGACGAATTTCCAAAACCAATTCCTGATAGCATCGCACCATATGGTAATAATTGCGGCTTGTCATTAATTATCGCATCTTCCAATACATCAAAGGCCTCTTTGCAAAAGAGCTTGGTTAAAGGATTAGACAATTTACTGTCATATCCCTCAGATGCCTGGGCCGATGCATCACAGGCCGAGTTTCTCATAATATTGAATGGTGTCCCAGGCAAGAAATATGGATCCACCACTGCAGCATCGGCAAGAAAAGCCTCGTCCTGAAGCAGCTTCTTCTTATGTTCGAAACTTATAACGGCATAGGTGGTCATCTCAGCGCCTGTGCCGAACGTAGTTGGTATAAGTATCTTAGGAATACCTGTCAACTTGCCCAAATATTTACATACATCCATAGAACTTCCGCCTCCCAAGCCAATATAAACAGAAATCTTTTTTCCTTCATAATTTTTCTTTACGGCTTCAACACTTTCTATTGATGGATCGGGTGTCACCTTGTTGTACACTTCATATTCTTTGATGCCCATGTAGTCTAACCATTTCTCATAAATGTCAGGGGTGGTAGTCGTTATGACTAGAGAATTTTTTGGATAGTCGAACTCCTTTGCGGCATTTTCACCAAATGCAATTTTTCTTGGCATCATAACCTTCCACATAAGTGTTTGAGGTAACTGTTATCAGTATTATATTTTACTAAATGAATTTTGCAGGTAGGTAAGACGAGATCCCAGCTATTGAAGCAGTCTGCTAGACACATCATACATCGTACAACTTTTCTATTAGCGCATATTGAGGCAAAACATACCAGCAATAAGTGTGTGGGGACTTTATGCCT
>DASQUV010000097.1:0-6786 GCA_035641095.1 Nitrososphaeraceae archaeon | reverse complement strand
CAAGTATTACCAAGCCAAAAGCTCCTTTAGAAATTATATCCAAAAAAACCCCGAAACCTATAGGATCCCAGGTTCTTGTCAGAGTACAAGCCTGTGGCGTTTGTCATAGTGATATTCATCTGTGGGAAGGAGGTTATGATGGTCCAGACGGAGAGTTCCTGAAGGCAACTGACCGAGGGGTACGCTATCCGCTAATCCCTGGGCATGAAATTGCAGGAGAGGTGGCAGAGGTTGGTGAGGAAGTAGCTTCACTTGATCTATTCAAAAAAAATAGCAAGGTTATAGTTTACCCTTGGTTGGGCGAAGGAACGTGTCCAGCATGCAGAGAGGGCAATGAGAATTTATGCGACCGACCGCGATCATTAGGTATCTACAATGACGGTGGGTATTCTGAGTATGTCTTGGTGCCAAGCTACAGATATCTCTTAAATATAACTGACGATATTGACACCGGTTCGTTTGATGCAAATACAGCATGTACGCTTACATGTTCTTCGTTGACTGCATACGGTGCAATAAACAATGCAAATCTGAGACCATATGACACTGCAGTTATTATAGGCGCAGGAGGGTTAGGTTTAATGGCGATCCAACTTGCAAAGGCAATTACAGGATCAACGGTGATCGCTATGGATTTAGATGACAATAAGCTAAAAGCGGCTAAAGAGAATGGCGCAGACTTTATCGTCAATTCAAAGAAGGAAAACGCTGTAATTGCTGTAATGGAAGCGACGCAAAAACTGGGCGCAGACGCAGTGATAGATTTTGTAAACTCCTCGAAAAGTACAGAAGTGGATATGCAACTTTTGAGAAAGCGTGCTCGATTGGTTTTAGTAGGCCTGTACGGAGGGGCGTTAAAATTAAACCTTATAAGTCTGCCCACAAGGGCTTACAAGTTGATTGGATCCTATACAGGGAACATTGCTCAGCTTGCAGAACTAGTGTCGTTGACCAGACGAGGCGTTATAAAGCCCCTTGTATCAGACAAATTTAAGCTCGAGCAAGCTACAGAAGCCTTGTCTAAGCTCAAGGATGGAAAAGTTGTGGGTCGAGGAGTGATAAACCCATAAATCAAGCGTAAAACTCTGCTATATGTCAACTAAGAAAGGGATTATCTTTGATATGGATGGCGTACTTATTGATGCCATGCCTTTTCACGCAGAGGCTATGCGCAGAGCAATAAGAGAAAAGACTAACCAGGAAATAGACAAAAGGAACATATATTTACTTGAAGGAATGCCTGGACCAGAGTTAATAAAGGAGGTCTTCAAGAGGGAACATATCAATGATGAGTTAGAGGCAAATGATGAAATGGCAAAGCAGATTGGATCAAGAAAGGAAGAGATTTTCAAACAAATTGAGGATACTAAAGGGATAGATGGAGCAAGAGAATTACTTGAAGACTTAACAAAAGAATGCGGAAAGTCCTGCATCAAAGCTGTTGTTAGCGGCGCTGCCCGAGAAGAGGTCAAAGCGATTTTAGACAAGAATATCGGAGTTAAATATTTTGATTTCATAATCACTGGTGATGATCTGGAAAAAGGGAAACCAAATCCTGCACCTTTTATGATTGCACTCAACAAAATGAATCTTGCCCCTTCCGAAGCAATTGTGGTAGAGAACTCACCATTGGGAGTAGAAGCTGCCAATAGAGCTGGCCTGAAAAGCATCATCACCCTGAATAATACACCTCTTGACATTCACAACGATTTCAAAGGAGTATTGTCTTCAGATTCGGAAAAATTTACATTCAACGATACGAGATCAGCCAGCAACTTCCTGAAGAACTGGTGCTGCGGTAATGCTTAAAAATCATTTTAAGCAAACGTTTAATGCCCCTATCCTAATGGAAGTTTACCTTTAGATCCTTTAAATAAAGAGGGAAGATCGAACTTGCTTTGCTCGCTCTGTAAATTTATATATTGGTTGATGGGGTGTTTGGTCTATTCTCAGACAGTGCTTTTACTTCCTCTGGTGTTGGAGGTGACTCTCTTTCGAACTTGGCACTAACTAAGCCACTGGGTACCGCTACGTAAAGAGCACTCCCATCATAGTTTTCTATGTGGGATTTTGGAATATAGTAGCGCCTTGTTTTACCTACGCCTTCCCTTACAACTATGTATTCATTCGCTACCGTCTCTATATCCCCAATATCTACATCATCTGAGGTTTTTACTTTTTTAAAGATAACCTCTTCCCAAGGGATATGCAGAGTTTCACTGGTTTTCCTGCTTTCTAGTAACACCCCAGGTTCTTTGGCCATAAATGGGATACCATTTACAAAGACTTGGGGATGCCTTTCATCTAGAGCCTGCTTTCTCTCGAGATATTCTTGTGTTTCCAGCTCTGATTCTTGTGGCGGACCGTTGCGCTTATACTTTTCTTTAATATCTTCCTTGGTAAGGGAGGAGATAACATGATTTTCACTATCGTAACCTTCAATATAGTACTTTGGAATATAATAGCGATCTTTTCGAAGCAAGCCGTCTTCGATTTCCACGAATGAAGAAAATATACTCTTAATTTCACCCATGTCGTGTTCGTCAATAGACTTTACCTTCTTACCAATGACGTCCTTCCAAGGCATCACAAGTTTCTCTTTCTGAGCTGTAATCTCAGGTAAACTTGTTCCTTGTGGGGAATATGATGGTACTTGATTTTCAAATTCAGGAAACTCTTTCATTGTAGCTGCTCGTTTCTCGTCATATCCTTCGGGTAAGAATCCCTTCAAATCGGTCGGGGCGCTATCCCTCTCAAATTTGGCCTTCACATCAGCCCTGGTTAAAGAAACCCATACATTTTCACCGTCATAGCCCTGTACGTAATACTTGGGTATAAAGTAGTAGCTCTTCGAAACCACACCTTCTTTTGTCTGTATAAAGTCCTTGGTTATGGTGTGTACTTTTCCTAAGTCCTGATCATCGCTTGATTTTACTTTCTTATCAATAACTGTATCCCAAGAAATAACATTAATTCCCAATTCTAATTGCTAACTTTCTATAGTACAACAAAAGATATATCGCTTTGCACAAGAAAACTGCTTAAATTTGTCCTTCAAAATGAATACCTTTTTGTTCTATTATGCACTAAATAGTGCAACCATGACTTCAAGCACCAGCAGTGGAGGGGGTCCGAGTGTCCTATGGAATGTTTTAGAGGGAAAAAAAGTAAAAACAAGTGACGGAAAGGAACTAGGCGAGGTTAAGGAGTTTTCAGAGAACTATATAAGAGTAGAAAAAGGTGCCCTAAGAAAAGAAAACTACTGGATCCCTAAATATGTAGCAGACGCATATGATGGTCACACATTATGGCTGTTAATTAGCGAGGAGGAGGTTCTTGAAAGATTCAAGTACGGAGGAGATGAGGAGGAGCTTAAGAAACCCCCGTCGAGCGAACAATATAGAAGGGACTTTGAAACGTTTAGAGGATCGGGGACAGGAAAAGATAGAGAATATAGGTCAGATTTGGACGAGAGTATTCGTGTGGTTGAGAATTATGAAAACATCAGAAATTATAAATGATCTTTTTCAATCATTAGGATGGTAATTGAGAAAGATCCTATAGAACATAGATCAAAGGGGAAGATAGCTGTTCTAAGAACTAAGAACGGTTTTTTTGATAGTATTAGCTAGTGTAGACGTAGGTAAGTTCATGGCTATACAATTAGATGGCCAGTCTCTCAACGACATTCTGGCATCAATGAAAATCGATATATTATACTTGTTGTTGAAATTCTTTCAAGTACGGTTTGTAAGACTAAGCTAACACACCTGAAGTAACCATGATCTAATGTTTCTTTCGCCGTCCTAGTGGACACTTGTCTGAGAAATGTTAAGCCAATCGGGAAAAAATGCTTAATCGCATCCGAGGGATTCCGTTCAAAGGAAAAGATTATAGAGTAGCTAGAAGAGTTATTTAATTGATAGTAATATGGTCACAGGTAAAGCGAAATATGGTACAATAGGCGTCATGGTGTTGTTTTCGGGCGTCTTTTTCGTTATGCCTCTGTCAGATCCATTGTTCGCCCAAGGATCGAATCAGTCTGCCGCAAACCAGACTGGCGAATCCATGCAGACAGCTGGAAACCAGACTGGCGAATCCATGCAGACAGCTGGAAACCAGACTGGCGAATCCATGCAGACAGCTGGAAACCAGACAGGTGAGGCATTACAAACTGCAGGCAATAGAACTGGCGAAGGCCTACAAACAGCGGCAAATGAAACAGGGGAGTTACTTGGCAATATATCAAAAGGAGTACAAGGGTTCTTTAATGAAGGGGGACAGGATCAAAGCCCTTAGTCCTTAGACATGATGGCCAATTAATCTTTTTTGTGTTTTCTAGTGTTATACTATTGATTTTCACTTCATTCTCATGGAGAATCAATGCAATCACGATCTATATTATACCCTTAGCCCAGGTTTCAACATGACGGTTACACGAAGGCCTTCCAAAGCTAATTTAGTATGCGTTCGTGATAGGCATTGAAGTCGGGCCACTTTAAAGAATGACATGGCTATTTACTTGTGAGATTATGATGATGCTTGTTTGTAGCCGCTCAGGAGAACGCTTGTAGTGGATAGCAAGAAATTGCTGACAAGACGCGGATTACCGGTTCGATTTGTATCTGCTGCTATCGAGAGAAAGCATTTTGGAGAACCCACACAGGGTAATCAGATAAGCTTCACTGTCGACGGCGAGGAAACATTCAATCTCATTTATGAGGCCATCAATCAAGCTGAAAGTTCTATTTACATAGCCGGCTATGATCTTGATCCTTATCTGAACTTTGTTCGAGAAAGCAGCGATGATGCGACTAAGACGAGTAACATTAATGCCAGTGTCGCTAGTAACAAACCTTCTAGTCAATCCTGGTCAAAATCCTCTCGGTATGCCAAAGGGAATGTTCTAACTGAGACTGAGTATCTCCGTAAAGATCAAGACTCCTTTTCATCAAGCCCTAGTACTACAAGAACCGGTCAAAATTCCTTAACCGATGTACCTTATTCCATAACTTCAAAGCGACGCGTTAAGAGCAGGCATTCGTACAAACGATTCCAAGAGCTGATAATCGGGAAAGCCAAGAATGGGACGTTCGTTAGAATTATTGTTTGGCAGCCACGGCTGCCTCTACGTATTTTGGCAGGAGCTGATGAAAGAGGACTAGATGGAAGAGCCGAAGAAGTCGAGGTATTGAACAAATTAGCTATAAAAAATGGAATAGAGCAGAATCTGATTGTCAAGATAGATAGTACTTCGCCTACTCTCTCTTCTGCTCACCATGAAAAAATAATCGTAATCGATAATAAAATTGGATTTTGTGGGGGTTTCGATTTATCCAGAGGTAAATGGGACAGGAGTAAACACGCTTATTATGATCCACTTCGGGATCCTGATTCAGAACCATGGCATGACATTCATGCTATGATGAAAGGTCCAATCGTGTGGGATTTAGCCTATCACTTCAACCAACGATGGGCATACTATGAAGTAAAAAATGAAGAAAAGGTCCGGGCAATGGATCTGAAGCCGGCCCGAGTTCCCGTGAAAATAGTCAGGGGCGGTGCTAAAATAGTCGCCCTACGAACATGGGAAGGAATGGAGAAGGA
The DNA here is from genome assembly GCA_035641095.1 of Nitrososphaeraceae archaeon. Taxonomy (GTDB): domain Archaea; phylum Thermoproteota; class Nitrososphaeria; order Nitrososphaerales; family Nitrososphaeraceae; genus TH5896. Next base: position 1,179 of record DASQUV010000097.1, on the reverse strand, counting down.
CGGAGGTATTTTGGCTTGGTACGCAAATACTATCCGAAAGGCCAAAAATTTCATATATGTCGAAAATCAATTTCCGTTTCAGAATGAGTTTATTACAAGAATTCTTTGCAAAAGGCTGCAAGAACAAAAAAACCTAAAGGTTATCATTGTTGGTCCAATGGAACCGAACCTTCCAGGTTTGATAGGTAGCATCCTGTCGAAGACTAGCGTGAACGATGTCAACAAACATTTAAAGTTGATTAGAGATGCAGGAGACTCGGGAAAAAGAGTGGGGACTTATTCCCTGGTTTGTCAAGACAAGAAAACCAAAAAACTCCGGCAAATCTATTTACATTCAAAGCTCTTGATAGTAGATGACAAATGGATTGCCATTGGATCAGCAAATACAGACAAGAATGGATTCAAAGATTCAACTGAGGTTAACCTCGGGATCACTTCAAGGTCATTAGCCAGAGAATTGAGGATACGGCTATGGAGCGAGCATATTGGATTGCTTGAAAAGACTGGAGATTTGACCAGGAAAGAGTCGGCGAACAGCTTCGAAATAGATAGGAAGAGATCCCCACCACGACGAAAGCTTGAAACTTCATCGTATCTTAACTGCTTAAATATTCGGGATTTTGAAAAGGGATTCGAAATTTGGAAGAAGATATCAGCGCATAATGGTTCTAGCGTTTCGAAGGGGAGTAACATTATGGGTCACCTCTACTATTACAACTTTGAGGAAAGAAACTTTCCTCCACCCTATCCTGAGGCAAAGGGAGCAAGCAAATTTTCCCTTCTTTAATAAATTTGACTCCTCGTAAATGTTAAAGCATATAATTGGGCTTGTTATATAACTAAGGTCTTAAAGTAGTAAACACTTGGGTAATAAAAAAGAAGGGTGTGAGTACTTTTATTGCCCGAATGGAGCTTCTAATTGAACTCCCGCTATGGCATCAGCTGAATTGGGATCGACGTCATCCTGTGGTTCTTCTGTTATGAAGAACACAGTATATGTAAATGGATTGACCATTTGTTGGCTAACATTAATTGTTCCGTTCTCATTGAGCTGTCCTAAGCTAAGTTGGTAATCTGAACCGCCGGCATCGTGAAGCCAAGCTTCATAAACATTTTCCTCTGCAGGAGATGCACTTACCAACCCTTTGATGTTAGTTTGATGTCCATCTGAAGTTATTG
>DASQUV010000096.1:0-13297 GCA_035641095.1 Nitrososphaeraceae archaeon | reverse complement strand
GCAATATCTATGAGCTAATTTATGCAGTGATCTTGAAGCGTATTTATGAGATTCAGGAGAATACCGTAAGTGTGTTAGGGGATCCGACTCGATGCAGTCGGCACCACATTGAAAAATGATCAGGTCTGGTTTTGCAACCTTGTCTATAAATCTTTCAACCTCCCTGAAAGATGCTATAAATTCTTTATCCGTTGAACCTGGCGCAACTGGGACATTAAGTTTTGTTCCTTCAGCATCCCCCATGCCTCTTTCCTCTCTTGATCCTGTCCCTGGAAACAAATATTTACCATCTTCATGCACATCAGCAATAAATGTTAGCGGATCCTTTTCAAACTCGAAATAGACACCATCGCCATGGTGTGCGTCGATGTCTATGTATGCTATTCTATCGAGACCATATTTATCTCTGGCCCGTTGTATCACAATCCCAATATCATTGAAGACGCAGAAACCAGATGCGTATCCTCGATAGGCATGGTGCAACCCACCAATAGGATTGAAGGCATGTCGTGGTGCACTTCTTTTCTCGACCACTTCTTCTAAAGCCCTTAAACTCGATCCTACTACTGTAGCAGCCGCCTCAAATACTCCCATATAAACAGGGGTATCTCCTGAGTCTAAATATCCAGAACCTAGTTGGGAGTACTTCTTAACTAGATCAACATATGCTTTGTCATGGAATGATAGTATGGCTTCTTCACTTGCGGTAGTTGGTTCCACTACCTCGATCATAGATGTGTCTGGAACAAGCTCCCTAAATTTATTCCAAAATGCCTCCATTCTGTTATTATTGAATGGGTGGGAACTTCCAAAGCCATATCTTGCAAGCTTATCTCCCAGCAATACAGAAGTCTTGCACATGAAAAGCGTTTTAATGCGGAAGTGTTTAAGGTTTTACCATGTCATAATAACAAGTTCGTATGCTTTTCCATTAACCTTTCCAATAACCCTGCAACAAATCGTTGATTCATGAATATAGAGCTGATTAGCAAACAAATGAAGTGCGAACCTCACATCATTTTTCAGCATTAAAGAGAACCGTCATTCAGCACAGCCATAATTATGGACTATCCTTCTCTTTACTGTTCTTCAAAAGTATAATAATTAATACAGGGAAAGCGACACCCATCAGAAGCAATACTTCCCGAGTAAGAACTAGAAAAAATCCAATCATAATGAGCCAAACTATACATATAGTCAGTATGTAGTCAACTGTCCCACTTCTTAGAATTATTTCCACAGTTATCACACATTGACTCCTAACGAAGGCTAAGAAATGTAACTCGGCGTACCTTTTTATATGCTATGTTTGATATCGACCTGTCTTTTCAAGTGTATATGGTAAGGGTTATCAGTCCTCCCGTCCGCCTTGCGTAGCTTATGAAATCCAAGGCTCTTGTAGGGTGCCGAGTTCACCTGAGACCACGAAGCCATCATGGTCCGCGAGAATATCGTCCTGTTAGCAACCGAGGATACCTCTGATGCCACAAATACCTTTAATCAGAAGCAAAAGGCTCTGTCTTGTAGACAAGTTGCTGTCAACTTCTGTTGATTATCTCTTTATAATCTTAAATTGACAATTGGTATATAGATTACCATTAAAACATCCACGATGGACCCAATATTAAGGCTCGATGAGAGAACACCAATGATCTTTCTAATCTCGACATTGGCAGCCTGCGCGTATGGTTTTATACCACTTTCGGCCCAGAGTGACAGTCCGTGTACTAGCTCTGCAATGGATTAAGCGTTCAAATAGCAAAGTATGTTCCCAAATGACGACACGGAGACATCCGAAGGGACGCATTACGATGGGATTGTTTACATTCGAAATCCACGGTGAGACCAAGTTATCTTATCGTGGAAAGGAGGAACCGACACAGTTATACTCATGTGTATTGCTAGGAATATCGATCCAGCAAAGATGGCATAGGCAGTATTTTACCGATAGATATATCTTTGTCGTTCCTGTTCAAGAAGTAGATCCGCATATTCGATGAAGTATAGAAGTAGAATAGATCTCATTGCACAAATGTTACAAGTTGCTAGCGAGGGACCTGTTTTAAAGACCAAAATGATGTACGGTGCATTGCTATCACAGTCTCAGCTTAAGGGACTACTTTCGCTTACTTTAAATGCAGCTCTATTAGCACACAACAAGGAGGAACAAACTTATCAGACTACGCAAAAGGGACTGCGCTTCTTGGAAAGATACCATGAACTCTCTAATCTATTAGGGAATCTTCCCAGTTAGGTAAAGTGATGCCAAAAACTTGTGAGCGATGTACACCAGAGTTGAGGACCGAATTGGCTGTTCAACGTATTGACGACGGCTACCTGATTGTCAATTATTGCACTCCTATCCTTGTTTAATGGACGTCTTTGCCGGCGATTGTGTAGACAAGCGGATTTCCCAGTTCTGTCACAGTAATAGTTGGCGAGAACTTGGCATGACAATGGATCCCTGATTTATCTAGACTAGGTTCGTGGAAGGGGTTATACGATAGTATTCCTTTCCCATCGATTTGGCTAGTCCTATGATTGATTGCTAGTCCTGAGCTCCAATTCACCGGTAAGTTGGTGAGTCAAACTATTCTGTCGCAATCCTTCCAAACCGGTTGAATGCTGCTGACTACAGCTAACCAAATATGAAATTATTATTATTATTACTGGTAAAAAAGCAAGAGGACAAATTGTTTAAGGAAAAGGTATTAGGAAAAGGTATTAAGTATAAGTAATAGCTCTGAGTTAGTGTTGTAGATTGAAAAGAGTCGAAGCTTACGTATCATCAGAAAAGTCAGAAGCTGTACTGTCAGCTCTGGAATCGTCGAATTTTCAAGCAACATTTTTCGAATCAAAAGGGATGGGCAAAGGCGAAAAGAGGGAATTGAGCTTCAAAGGGAGGACTATGAAAATGAGATACTCAACCAGAAATACGATAGTAACTATTGTCGATGAAGATAAGCTAGATCAGGTAATTTCAATAATAAAGGGGTCTGGAACAACTGGTACAACAAGTTCCGGAGTTATAGTAATATCACCTGTAGATAATTTGATCACATTGTAGCTCCATGGTCCTCCTGTAGGTTGGAAGCGGTAAACGTAAACTCCGGGTTAAGGAGAATAACTTAAAACAGATTCCTTTCTCTCAGAATAAAAGATGAGTACAATTCCTCGAGGGTAAAATCTCCCCCAAGTTGATTCAAGATATCAATCTGGAGGTATATTAGGTTGTCACGATATCGCTACAAGCTACACAAACGATCTCGATATCGAATGAAGTTGGGAAGGGTCAGTGATATCTATCAATAATTTGTTTAGTTCGACTCTGTAATAATCCAATTTGTCGGGGTCGTACTTTTGCACTATTTGAATTGGTTCCCCTCTGTTAATTCTGTTCACTATAACGCTTCGATGAACATAACCAGTAACAAATTCAAATCCTGTTATTTTTGCTTCTCGTAGAAAGTTGGTTCTAAGCTCATGACCGCCAGCTTCACCCCAATACCCAGGCTTGATGCAGATCCATTCCATGTAAGCTGTGTTGTGGCTCCCAAGATTTTCATCATGTGTGCCTCTTCTGAGCGTGTAATCTTCTAAAGGTCCACCCTTCACATAGCCAACTATTTTGTCGGCAACTAAACCGAATGCACGATTAGCGCCATTGCTGGCATAGCTCCCGTTCTTCCTATTGATGGTGTTGGTGCCTCTAATACTGGTACCAGATCCCTCTTTGATGTTGAGCGTTATAAGAATAGTATCGGGATCCTGCAGCGACCGTACGAATTCAGCCTTTTCCAGCTGTAATGGAACCCGCAATTCTTGATAGATGTTCAAGATAGAATCTCTTGTTTCAGGAGGAAGCCTCTTCTCAGACGTCTTTTCTATATTGCAAACAAACGACAATTCTTTTCTCCTAATTGAACTTCTTGTCTTGTTCTCGTCTTGCCAAGCCTCCCTGAAGGCCTCCACGTTGTTATAGAAATTTTTCTTATATTGCTCTGGCAAATAGCTTAATACATCTTGTGTCATTTCTTTCTCTTCTTTCAGTGTGCTGAAGTACTTGACAGATTCTTCGTTAATGAATGAAGGATGCCACCCCAGAGCATGAGCGTTGCGTCTTGCTAAAGTCTTTGCATGTTCATAATCTCCTAGGGCATAACCGGCCATTCGTTCACATACTGATAAAAGCCAACCCAAGTATTCATAGTGCTCCCTTGACTTGGTATCATTTCCTGGTATGCCGGCGTCCTCAAATAACTCTCGAATTCTTTTCGTTGCATGCTCTGCGTTTTCACCTTTAAAAGGATAAGTTGTCCGGTATATAATCGCGACTATCAAATCTAGGCTTATGTCGATATCATCTATGAATCTCTTTATCTTATTATCATGTCTTAAAAAATATTCGACTGAATCTTCGTGTGGTTTGTCTGACAATTTAAGAGGATCATAGTCGTGAAATAGCGCAGCTACAAACAAATATTTAATGTCATTGTCATTAAATTTCCTGTGTTCCACGCTCGGCGCTCTGAGTAGTCCATCAAGGGCTAGTAGAGCAAAGTATGTGGCTTCTAGTTCGTGATCTATGTTATGATAGCCGTAGTAGTCAGGTCCTAGCCCCTTTTTTGAAAATTCGGATACAGCATGTCTTATTATTCTGTCAGTCCACCTATCCTGCAGGCCCATAGAGCTGGCGAGTTCTATAATTTCGTCCTTGAGCGCAGCTTGATGTGCAATTCCTAGATTGTACTGGAGCCACCAAGAGAATAACCTTATCCTGTTGTAAAGCTCAAACCACCAGGGAAAAGAATCAGTAAGAGGATTATCTACCTTAACTGAGTGTTTCTCTTCTAAGTACATCCTCTTGTCGTCCTCATTTACACGAGGCAGGTCAATCAGCCCCACGTTAATGATCACAAACTTGCACTAAAGTGTTCTGCTATATCATATTCTAAGAACTCAGCGACATTATTATGATGGAATTTATTTCACTGTCAGCATTCTATTGGATATCATTGCAGCAAATAGTCTAATTTCCGAAACGCAAGCGAAGCTTCACCGTTGTCCGTGTTACCCTTATATAGATTTTAGTTTACGCCCTGATAAGGCCCTTGGCCTCTACGATCTTATACGACCGAGCTCTGGAAAGTGCTCTTTTCCGCATAATACTATCCTATTTGATAACAAGTCGAGGGCTAGATATGCTCCAACGGTCTCGTTCCATTCGTCTGAATTCAATCTCATGATTATAGTGGTGATATCTGGGTGAATTCCTATTTCCATCGGATTGAAGAAAAATCGTCGAATCGAACTGATGCACTGTAGATTGATCTTTATTGCACGCAAAGGGCTTGACTTTAACAGTCAGCAGACGGCTATAGCAACTATTATCAAAATCCTTATCTAATAAGACTCTAAGAAGATTCGAGTTAATGTTCAATATGCATATTCCTGTTCTTGTTGAAATAGGTGGGATTATTCTATTAACCCTCGGCGTATCAACCGTCCTATTAGGAGCCGCCGGGGAACAAGGCCTCGCTCAAAATGCATCCCATCAAGACGGAATGATACTGCGGGATAGTAACTATGCCTTTGAGAATTATGCTGATAACGCTAGTGCAAATTCTGAAATACTTACCATATTAGAACAAAGGACTGAAATGTCAATCCCTGCTCCAGTAAGGCACCCGGGACAACCACTTCATGAAGTTGTATTTGCACTACCATTACGAGATGATGGCAAAATATGGTCTGGAAAAGCCACCTTTACTGCTAGCAAACCAATTGAAGTCGAGGTACTGCACCCGTATGAGCCCAAAGAAGAAGTCGATACTGTCCATGGAGAACCATATCACGCGATACTACCTGGGAACAAAAGTATCGCCATTACTCATTTAAGAAATTTAGTCGATGTACCAATTGAAATTAACGGTACTGGGATTAGCTCAGGGACTCTAGAATTCGTCGGTAGTGCTTTGGTCTTTCATAAAACAACGGGACAACCATTTACGGTTACGTATTCTATAGATGCTGTTGCGAAACCGACAATTAATCAAAACTAATAGGATAAAAGACACAAGGAAAAAGGCATCGAGTTTAGATTGACTACTCCGTAACTCAGTACTTACACTCGATTTCGAGCAAAGATTTAACAGTAAATCTTTATTGTAAACCGCGCTTTCGCTTTCCTCAACCAGAAGTGCTGGCCCTCGTATAGATACATCTGGGTTGAGTCAACATCAATTTAATAATGTGGTACTTAAGAAAAACAAGAACTAAATATTCTCGTTAGAGCCCTCTTTCAAATACTCTCGAACTCGTGCTTCTCACATTCTTCGTCAGATTGACGAATAAAGATCAAATGCTTAACCTTTATTCAACGCTTGGATTTATCGAACTGATATTCTTTGGATAACTGCGGCAACGTTCAAATATTTCTTTTTATAAAATGTATAATTTCTCCAACGGCTGCGAAATAAAAGTATTACCCGAATAATCAATTCATTGGAACGCCGAGGGATGGAATTAGGATCCACACTTTAAAAAAAGAAATCAACGTGGTCAGCATGCAGTAACAATAATTGTGACCTTCACATCAAACTATTATTGGCTAACTGGGAGATCACGTCCGCCACGGTGTGACTTTAAATAATAAAAAGAGAATGCTGGTTTTTCTTGATTAACAGTCATTCTATTAAGGTAATAACTGCAGTCCCTCTTCGCCTGACGATGGTTGTAGTGCAATTATATTTATGGCGTTACCATCACCTTCTATTTGAGAAGCAAGGTTTTGACAGAATACGTTTAGAGGCAGTACTCCATTTCCACAGTCATTAGCTCCAGAACTTGCCTGGCTGCTCTCATATTCTGTAGCTGATGCTTCGTTGACACTAGCAAGCGATCCTACTATAGCTAGCATTACTCCAGTTATCAGCGCTAATGATTTTGCGTTGATCCTTCTTGATTGGGTCATATTACTACTAAGAAAGATATCTCAATTGCTTATTTGGATTAATAAGGATAATGTTATCAGATAAATCTGATTTTTCATCTAAATTGGATGACAATAAGATTAATCTTGAAACTATGAGGATTCATGGATTACGAATTCAAGTGGTAAAATTTGTGCATTTAGTTGATTTGATTCGATTCCGAATTCAATTTCTGATTTATATAGATATTCAACTGATCAACTTTGGCCAAGTAATAGATATTGATCAATAATAAAGCGATCTTCTGTTTCAAAGGCAATAACTGAATCTCCCTCAACAGAAGAGATGAATAGTATGATCGTATGTTCGCAGGCGAAGGTGGTAAGGCTTCAGAATAATCACGTATGTCGATTGAAAGTGCTAAATGGTGTCAAATGAATAGTTTTGCATCACTACTATAGTTCAATCAACGCCTAACGCCCTTTTGAGAATATCTTTTGTTCATCGATTTGAACAAGAATACCAGCTAAAAGCTATACAAGAGGTAGTTTAAACGTGGTAAGAATGTTTCTTGGGCTAGCAGTCAGTATTTCAGAAGGATCCACATTTGGACAAGATACATGACTAGTATCTCGATTCGGTGTTAATATAAACTATATAACCTAGATCGACCACCATAAAACAAAGGGATGCAGAAATCGATAAGATCATCGATTGACTCGGTATTTGATTCACCTGTTACGTTTAGAAAATTAGCAGTATCCGTCGCAGGTGTTCTAATCGTGCTTGCGGTCCTTGCTTTGTTGACTACGAGGCAAATTATCTTCTTTGACAATAGCCTCCAAACTTTACTCTTTGTCTTAGTTGTGACTATAGGATTTGGGATAGGATCCTGGATTTTGTTAGAATACGCTAAGAGAACAAGCTCTGCGCTCCGAGCCAAGTCCAGTTCAATAAACAGAATTCACTGGGTCGTAACGATCATACAATTTGTTTTACTTGCCATCATGGTGGTGGTTATTTTTTACAATAGCGTGTATTGTTACAACTATTTCAGCTTTTGTAATACTCCTCTCTCGACGCTTTTGTTGACTGCAGTAGCCTCTGCATCAGCATCAGCAATATTAGGATTTTTTAGCTATCGCTTCCTTTCATGGTATAAAACAAGCAATCGAAACCTTATCTTACTGTTTTACGGGTTGGCGACTGCTGCCCTCTCTATGTCGATTGCAGGAGATGCGATTGACAAGTTCATGGTGGCAGAATTGATTGTGGAAGAGCAGTCACAGCCTGGAACGGTTCCTGATTCATCGTTTGTGTACGAAAATGTCGAAAAATATGATGGCGAAGTTCAATATCGGGTCACAAACCCGGAGGGTTCTACGTTGTATGTTGTATCTCCTGAAGATGATGAACTATACTCTTTCATCAACCGATTAACATCCTATCCAAGGTATATTTTTCTGTGGATAAGCACCTGCCTTCTATTGCACCTGTACTATCAGAGAACTGGACAGAAGATCACCAAATTTCCGATCAAGTATTGGATACTACTCATCATTCCTTTTGTTTTGTATTTGGTCGGAAGCGGGCTTGTATTAACTCTACCAGACGACTCAGATTACAGATACTATCAGCGAATAATTTATCGAGCCGGCAACATTGGAAGCAGTATTCTATTTGGAGTTGCGTTCTATATTATAGCTAGACGAGTACCCTCCGAAAGAGTAAAGGACTATCTAACCATAGCCGCAATAGGGATCACCATGGGTGGAATTGCGTTTAGTGTGTCAGCATTTCAGCAAACTTATGGAGTCTCTGTTCATTCTCTCGTATTTTTGTCATCTTATTTGTTTGCCATAGGTTTCTATGCGTCAGCCGTATTTCTAACCCAAGACGCAAAATTGCGAAGTTCTATCAAGAAGTCCGCCGTTGATGAAGCTAAACTATTGGTAAGCTTGGGGACTCCTCATCTTGAACAAGAGATTGAGAGACGAGTACTTAACAGTGCTCAGAAGGAGGAAGAGGATCTTATCCAGAAAACTGGGGTTGTTCCATCTCTCACACAGAGCGAAATGAAAGTTTACTTATCGAACGTATTAAGTCAGATTACGCTACTACACGGTTATGAAGACATAGTTCGTAAAGAGAGGGAAATCCTAGAGTCGTCTAAAGAGCTTGTAGCGTGTCTGAACTTTAGTGGAATTCGTCTTGCATACAATAGCAATTTTGAAGTTTACCAGAAGATCATGAAGCAAAAATCCGTGAACGGAGAACACAAGGGAATTAGATTTGTGACCAAGGTAGAGAAACATAGTGCAAACATGATCAAACGGTTTCTGGACGTAGGGGTACAGGTGAAACATGTCGATAATCTCCCTCCAATCGACTTCGCCGTGTCTGACAAAGAAATTGTGGCTAAGGTGCACAAGGTTGAGTGTGAAATAAGCGATGAAAAGCATGATTCTGGAAATCATGAGACAAGCCTGGACGTAAAGAACGTGCTTGTCAGCACTGAACAGGCCTATATCGATTATTTCCTTTACACGTTCAGCGAGTTATGGAACAATGGGACAAATGCGGAAGAAAGGATTGCATATTTAGAGCAAGGATTGGAACCGGAATTTACCGACGTCCTCAATGACGGCAAGAAGACAAGCCGCATACTTCTGGAACTTGTAAAATCAATCAAACAAGAAGCACAAATCCTGATTCCTAACGAAAGAACATTACTTAATTTGGAGAAGATAGGTGCAATCGATCATATCGTTAATGCAGCCATGTCCAAGCATTCCAAGATAAGGCTTGTCTGTCCTAATGCTGAAGGTAAATCTGATATTATAAAAAAGATAAAAGAGAATGCACCAGAGATTGAAATTGTAAACGGGAATAATTCAACATCGGTAATGTTCATAGTGGACAATACAAAGTTCTTGCGTGCAGAATTAGCAAAAGAATATTCTGAGAATTTTGCTGACTCTATTGGCTATACTGTATATTCAAATACACGGCAAAGTATAGACTCTTTTAAAACATTCTTTGACTTACTTTGGAGGGAACATATTCTAAATGAGGAACTTAAGAATGCCGATAAAGTTCAAAAAGAATTCATTAATATTGCTGCACATGAATTGCGTACTCCCATTCAGCCTATTCTCGGCTTGAGTCACGTAATGTACTCTGAGGTGCAAGATCCTAAACAAAGGCAATTGCTGGAAGTAGTCGTAAGAAATGCTAACCGACTGAAAAGATTGACTGATAATATTCTAGACGTTACCCGAATTGAAAGCAAAAAACTTCGGTTAAACAAGGAGGAATTTGATATAAGTCGGGTGGCCCTTTCAGTGGTTGATGAATATGACAAGATCAATCAGAACAATGGTATACCTCGAGTCAATGTCTCATTCGTTGGGGAATTTGAAAACTCTGAAAGTAAGGGTATGAAAGTCCAAGGGGATCAGAATAGAATTACCGAGGTCATATCCAATTTGATAGATAACTCCTTAAAATATACAACAGAGGGGAGAATTAATGTGAAGACACAGAGGTTGAATGGAGAGATGATTGTAAGTGTTTCCGATACTGGGAAGGGCATTGATCCTCTCATCTTTCCAAAATTGTTTACAAAATTTTCATCAATATCTGGTCCCGACTATGGAGACGGTGGTACCGGACTTGGTTTGTATATTTCAAAAAGCATTGTAGAAGCACACGGCGGCAGAATTTGGGCACAAAATAACAGTGATTTGAAAGGAGCAACATTTTCATTTAGTTTACCATTAGATGACTGAGTAGGTAATTTGCTGTTATTAAATTGCTGTAGATGGTAGAAGTTCTGTGAAATTTCCAAAAACCAATAACAACCTTGGATAAAACGTTCGGTGGAACCCAGTCAAGGGAGCCATCATTATGATATAGGAAAAATCGAATTTCTACTACAATCCTTCATTTCTATGAGAATGCACATCATCCATGAATTTCTTTTTCCAAGGCTTCCTTCAACATATGCACGTGTTTTTGTCTATCATTCTTGATCGTTTTCCACATCTCCACCAACTCAGATTTACCGGCGTTATTTGCATCGTTGATATAGCTTTCAATGGTATCATATAAGAAATCAGCATCCTTTCCCAAGACTTTAAGTATGTCATACGCAGTATCGCTCAATTCTGAGGAAGGGACTTCGCTCATGTGCTTGTTATTGCACACATATTATTTAACGAGTCTCACATTTTGTGGCCCTCGTTTCATTAAATAGCTTTGGGAACAAAACATTTGGCAATTGGGGTATTCATCTTTTACTTCAGCTCCATCTTAGAACTGATGTAGGGCGTCAGAACCTACTCATCTGTCTTACTACTGCCATCTAAACTCCATATTCATAAACTAAATTGCGGTCACATTATATAAGATCAATCGTAAAGCCGGTTACTTGCTAAAACAACATCAGCCCAAGTAAGTTAAGTGACGTGTGTTACTCCTTTGACCTGAATTTGGTGTTCATTTGGTGGGACAAATATATCCATTTTTATCGTCTTACCGTCACGAGTCATTTTCACATCTTCACGCGCTAAGCCATCCATAATTACCGTAAGTCTTTGGTTGTCGTAAATTTGTGGCAATTTAAGAGTTATAAAACCTCCCTCTGGATTATAATGATCAACTCCAAAAATTATGCTTCTTGACTGATCGTCATATTTGAGGTTAATTATTTTTGCAATAGCTTGTAGATCGAATGGTATAAAGCCACCATCCGGAGTAGCTAGTGTACTAATCGGAGCATCAAGGTCTACTCCTGCACAGCTATAGTACACAGCTTTGGAGCTTAGTGACTTATCTGGCAGAAGTTTGAATTGGACTGTTTGCCCGGGGCCTAGCACTGGAATTACCTCAGTAGTTGAGGAGTCTATTTGTGCCTGGGATGAATCGTGTACGGAGGCAAATACCGTAGCATTGTATACTGGGAAAGGTGCGGAGTTCCTCACGGTTCCGATTAATGCTCCTTCGCTACCGACGGCCATATTGCTATAATTTAATACCAATACATCGTAATTCGCCTTTTCTTTCCGTGCTATTGAATAGATGAATGGTTGTCCTACTGATTCTATCGATTCAGGCGATACCACTATCTTAAATGGCGCTCCCGTTCCAGGATAGATTACCCTCGAGTAGGTCGGACTGGTAGCTGTGGACACAAATGAATTGCTGGGGCTAATTAATTCGTCGGCCAAAGCAGTAGATTCGCTATCTGTTGTCCTGGTCACGTTGACTCCAACAGTTGCACCGACAGGAAATTCTCCGTTGTTGTCTATGACGCCTACAATATTCAACTTGCCACTATTATCATAGAACGAGGCAGGGTCCTTCAAAATGATGTCATTACTTAACCCATACACTGAATCAGGTCCGTACAAAGAAATGGAATAAGAACCTGCCCCAATAAACAACAATATTCCTGAAAGCAAAAATACAGTATCATTCTTATCCATGATCTATCCTAACATATCCTAATTCTATATACATATAAAAAGTAATACAAGTAAGATATATTGCATATAAATAAATCAGCAGCCATACTTAGGCGTTGACGATTGTTGGAGGAGAGGAAGGGCTACTGCAGCAGCAGCAAGCGCAGGAGCAGGGCGAGCCAACGAGGATCTACGATGTCACTTCAGCGCTCAAATCAAGGCATATAGAGATAACCTACCGCATCGCATTCAATCACTTCGCAAAGGTCACGGTAAAGAGTGAGAACAACAATAACAACTACTACGATAATCTCAGGCACTTAGGGACAGAGGTCGATGATAAGGATTTGGCAGCAATAATAGCACAAGTTCGAAGGGAACAAGCAGCAGCAGAAAAGGATTTTAATTCAGATTATGACAGAATATCAGACGAAGCATTTGGTGTATTAGATAACATCCGTGCCTCGTATATTCCAGAACGATTTGAAGCGTTACACAGAGAACAACCTAAATTAAGAGAGAAAGGCATTAAAAACCAGATCGTATACAGTCTTGTAGATATCTATCCAGACATGGCAAACGACCCTTACCTTCATACCTGGACTATCAAGAAATGACGAGAACAGCAGACGCTTGGTTTCCACTACCGTCGTCGCTTCCAAAACAGGCTATCGAGGTTATCAATGAACTAATTAACCTTAATGTACTAGAGAAATTGAATGAAGAAATAAGATTTACTCATGAATTTATGCTCTATTACGATAAAGTGGATGTAGATACGATTAAAGAAATGGTCAATGATGTGGGAAAAGATGAAACACCAGACATAAGAGATGATGCAATTAAAGCAACCAAAATGAATTCTGCATTGATTAAATATCTAAATGATCAAGACAT
>DASQUV010000095.1:0-58035 GCA_035641095.1 Nitrososphaeraceae archaeon | reverse complement strand
TTTTATCCCCACCTGCTGATGCTCTTCTAGCAAATTTACAATTTACTAGTGCTTTATGCTTCACCAGTACATAGTTGTTATTAAAGCAAATATATTTATTGACTAGAAACTTAATAATTATTAATATCAGATGACAATTGTTAGCATATCCTTAAATGATGAAATTCTAAACGAAATGGACAAATTACAAAGATCACTCGGATTTAGCGGACGATCGGAAATAGTTAGAGCAGGCATCAGGGGTATGATATCTGAAGAAAGATCACGCCAAGATCTGGTGGGATATATCCATGCAATACTTTTGGTTATTCATAACGAGGCTTCCGATGACGAAATAAGTAATTTAAGGCATGCCTATGATGAACTAATAGCAACTCACCTGCATAGTAAAATCGACAGAGATAGATGTCTCGAGATATTTTTGTTAAGAGGTGATGCAAAACCTATGAAAGATATGACAAAAAAATTTCAGGCTAACAAAAAGATGGATAACGTCCAATTGATAACGATGTAGATAAAAGGAATGTTTTCAATGAGACGTCGAATAGGTGACGAGTGATAGATAGATATCTTGTCTCAGACTCGCTCTGTCCGGGGTTCCTAAGACGGGAAGCTCACTTCCCTTATTCCGAAAGGTCAACCCCAAATAAATTAGGGTCATATTTATAACGGTTCCTCTGGCCAGCATTGAATATGACAAGTAGGAATGGTATAATCGACGAATACAATCTTGTTAATGTAAGTTAATAATAGTATTTATTCAAGAATGTTAAAATTATTAATAACACTTATATTATTATTAGCAATAGTTTGATCTGTGGCAATCTATTATTATGTTATTGTCCTTTTCGCGGTTTTCTTTTTTATTGCCCCGAGGTGTTCAGTAATACATGCCTCTGGGAATGACATGGCCCCGCAAAACAATATATCTAAACCATTGGTCATACCTAGTTCCAATTCATCTGAAACAACAATTCAACAATCACCAAAATTAACTGTGGTTACCTCATTCTTCCCTATTTATGAATTTGCGAAGCACGTAGGAGGGGACAGGGTAGATGTAATGACACTTATTCCAGCCGGTATAGAGCCACACGACTATGAACCCACGATTCAACAGTTACAGGAAGCAGAAAATGCAGATGTAGTATTCTTTAATGGTCTGGGATTTGAGAGTTCATGGATAGACAGGGTCAACAATGATAATTTGGTTGATACAAGTGTTCTCTCGAATTTATCTCAAGGTAGCCAAATAAGAAATCCACATATTTGGCTTGATCCCGTCTTTGCGAAGACCCAGGTACAACAAATCAAAAATGCGCTGATGGAAATTGATCCTAACAACAAACTATACTACCAGAAGAATGCTATGGATTTTATTGCTAAGTTAGATTTATTGGATTCGGAAATAAGGGCTGCACTGCAGACCTGCAATAAGAAGGATTTTATTGCATTTCATGACGCGTTTGACTACCTTGCCAAAAGGTATGGTCTAATTCAACATAGCATCCAAGGAGTATCACCAGAAGGAGAAATTCTGCCTCAACGAATTGAGGAAACTATAAGATTGGCCAAGGATCTTGGGTTGAATGTTATTTATGCAGAGGAATTGGTAGACCCTAGATTTGCTGAAGTGATTGCACAAGAGATTCCAAATGGCAAGGTTCTAGTATTGAGCCCATTGGAAGGAATTGAAAAAAACGAAGAGAGTTCAGGAATAGGGTATCTTGACAAGATGAAGCAAAATATTTCTAATTTGAAAGTAGGTTTAGAATGCCGAACATAGACGCAGCTAATCCAATAGTGGAGATAGAGCACTTATCTTATTGGTACGATTCTTCATTCCCCACCTTAGATGATATTTCCTTTAGAATGGAACAAGCAGACCTGCTGGGGATAATAGGTCCTAATGGCGCAGGAAAAACCACTCTTTTTAGTTGCATGCTCGGAATTCTGCAGGACTATATGGGTACCGTTAAACTTTTTGGAATGGAGATTCAGAAAAATAGAAAAACATTGTTAAGCAATATAGGATACGTACCTCAACATACATCGATTGAACAAAGCTTTCCTGCAAACATAGAGGAGATTATTTCATTTGGATTGCTAGGATCCACCGATAAATACAGTCGAAGTTATGCAAAGGACCAAGTGTTTAAAGCAATGCAAATAGTGGGATTGATCGACAAGAAGAATAAAAGATATAATGAGCTATCCGGCGGACAACAACAAAGAGTCCTAATCGCTAAGGCCATGGTACATAATCCTAAGCTACTAATATTAGATGAGCCGACAAGCGGTATAGACCAAGAAACACAAGATAGGTTTTATGAACTAATTCGAAAACTCAATAGTGAAGAAAAAATATCGATCATATTGTCTTCGCATGATCTGGATGCTATAAGTAAGCTTGCCAATAAGGTCGCGTGCATCAACAGAAGAATGCATTTTCATGGTGATGCGAAAGATTTCTTTGGTGATGAAAACATGCTTAAGACTTATTACGAATCTGCAATGCAGGCTCATTTAAGGCTTCATAAATTCAACTCCGAATCTAATCCTCAGCAGCAGCTTCCTTCGGCCTAAGAGAACTGGGTTTAATGACATGACTATTTTGGAAATTCTAGAGTTCGGATTTATGCAGCGCGCGATAATCTCCGGAATTGCAGTCGCTGCTATATGTTCTGCAATTGGATTATTTCTGGTTCTTAGAAAACACTCGCTATTTGGGGATGCAATGTCACACGTTGCCTTTGGCGGGTTGTCTATTGGGCTATTCCTTAATTTATATCCGATTTGGACGGCGTATGCCTTTACTCTTATTGCCGCATTAGGAATTACGAAAATGACAGATTCTGTCAAGATCCCACCTGATTCCTCCGTCGCAATTTTGCTTTCATCGGGTTTAGCTGTTGGTATAGTTCTGGTAAGTCTGTCAGGGGGATTCTCTTTAGACCTTTTCAGCTTCCTATTTGGAAGCATTCTGCTGATAAGTACTCAAGATACTATTGCCATTGCAATCCTTAGTATCGCGATTCTATCAATTATTGTAATAATGTATATGCGACTGATGTACATCACTTTTGACGAGAAACAAGCCGGAGTAAGTGGAATTAATGTAAAATTAGCTAACTACGTCTTCATTGTGCTCGCCGCAATAACTGTAGTTACATCTATTAGATTAGTAGGAGTCCTCTTGATATCTGCACTAATTGTACTACCAAATATAACAGCGATATTATTTGGAAGAGGTTTTAAGAAGACTGCCATGATTTCAATAGGTATTGCAATTGCGTCAGTTGTGTTGGGAATTATCATATCTTATTTAGCGAATGTAGCTCCTGCGGGTGCTATCGTCCTTACCAGTGTGGCGATATTTTTGTGCACTATTGTTACGCGCGAAATTAGGAAATCAATACGGGTGTCAAAGATCACCGAACCAAACGTGCTCAAGGAATCTCACTGAGGATAAATTTATTGTCCCATCAATAAGAAACGTATTAGTTAATTCAGCTGGTCATTTCGAAACGACGCGGTAGTCGACTTCTTACCCCTGATTTCGCAATGATAACGGATATGGCAGGCAGGTTACGAGTAGCACTGTTGGCTTCACAATATGCCCTAGTATACGTAGGGAAAAAAGATAGACTCGAATAATGGAAATTCTCATGCAATACCTCTATCAGAATCTTAAATCAATACTGAAACCTAGTTAGCCCACGAATTTTCGATTAGGTACACCTACTAGTGAGGTTCAATCTACAAGCAAATGATGAAAACACGAGCGAGCCCCTGTATGACAGGCAGGACGGTCTGACTCAACAATATATAATGCTGCATCCAGATCACAATCCATGCGTATTTCTTTGACTGGTTGTATGTTTCCAGATTCTTCACCCTTCATCCAAAGCTTACCCTTAGATGTGCTCCAGAACCAGGCGTTTCCCGTCAAATTCGTTTTTATTAGTGCTTCTTGATTCACATAAGCCAGCATGAGCACTTCCTTGGTCTTGAGATCCTGTACTACGACAGGGATTACTCCATTCCTTTTTTTGAAGTTTACAGACTTTAATGATCTGCTTTCCATGCGTTAATTATTCCTAAACTAGGATGGAATCGCTGCTAATAAATAACTAACTTGCCACATTTGAACGAGTAAAAAGCCTAAAAGGAAATTGATTTATCTAAAGCAACGTTATTGTGAAAGATGTGTAACTCATCTTCAATTACATATACTATGCGAATCGTTAACATTGGTAGAGTTGAGAATGCGCTTGCACGGCTAATTCATAGTTGCTGG
The DNA here is from genome assembly GCA_035641095.1 of Nitrososphaeraceae archaeon. GTDB lineage: Archaea > Thermoproteota > Nitrososphaeria > Nitrososphaerales > Nitrososphaeraceae > TH5896. Next base: position 53,735 of record DASQUV010000095.1, on the reverse strand, counting down.
ATAATTTCTGGTTCGCTTAATTGGAATTATTATTAAGTCAAGAAAATATTATAATATTTATTATATTATCCAAATAGTTTATTAATAATGGTCTCTGAATAATACTTAACCGGGCATTGTCATCTGGTTTCAAACGGATCCGCATAGAGTTTATATACGATGTATCTCGAATAATTGCAGACAAAGTATGCCAATTGATCCAGACTTTCCAAAGAATCACCAGGTAATAGGTAAGCATGTTCTCGGAGATGGAGAACAATTCCACTATGTGTGGGGACCAGGAAGGATTGCTGAAGCTGCAGAAAATGAAGAAGTCAAGTCAGCATATTCAGCAAGAGGCGAAGAAATAGTGCCTATAGGCGTGCACGGGACTATGGTAGCAATAGACTGGGATTCATGCGTCGCCGATGGGGCATGCATAGAGGCTTGTCCAGTTCAGGTTTTCCAGTGGTACAGAACTGAAAATGATGTACCTGCTACCGAAGTGGCCAATGCTACTAGTAATGGAACTGGTAGCGGCGAAAAGGAAGAACGAAAAGACTATACTGATAAAGCTGACCCGATTAGGGAACATGACTGCATTTGGTGCATGGCATGTGTCTCCGTATGTCCTCCGCAGGCAGTAAAAGTAGATCAGTCCAATTTGGAATTCCACGAGAAGGCATCAGGAACGTTTAATGAATCCCTTTCTAAGGGTAGTGCACCGCCGCCTCATGCGCACTAAACCTTAATTTTTTGTTAATACTTTTAAAGACAGCTAGATTGAATTTTATCCAGGGAATTTTGTTCAAGACTTCGGTACCGAACATGATTTGGTAGAGACCAATGATATGAATGTGCTACTAATTCTACATTGACGTATCGATATTAGGCCGTCTATCTCTGGGGAGTTATCCTAAATCAGAACAAACTGGAAAATAGAAATCCCTCCCTTAATTGATATCATGAGTTTAGTGAATGATTCTTTCATGGGTTTATTTATGCCCCAGGAAATTCAAAGCAGAATCCTACAATTTATAGATGGAAAACTGACGTTCCCATTTGTTCGTAATGATGAAATAGTAGGAGTTTTTTTTCTCTTCGGCAAAAATGGAAAGATAACAAACAAGATGGATATTCTTAGTGCGAGGGATCTAGCCCGCAATGGAATGAATCAGATAACAAAAGAGGTCAATCTATGTAATTCCATTTCAAATCGAACAACATTTGATTTTGTTAGAGAAAACTATACTCGGAGGGCGTTGCAGATTTCAACAGATTTGAGCAAATTGTCGAAAAGAGATAGCCTTAGTATACGAGACAGAATATCTGGGGACCCGACCATTTTGATATACTGCTTTGCGCAACACATAGCTTACCATCGACAGGACTACTTTTTTGAACTGCTAAATCCCCTGCGAGCGGCCCAGATTCCGGAGAATCTCAGGGAAAAATTGGAGTCAAGGATGTTGCTATTGGGATTTAATACGAAGAACCTGGAAAGTCTACCATATCTTACTACCCTAAGTCCTTTTATTGAGTGGCTGTCAACGATAGCTTGAGCAAGTTTCAATCTAGCGAAAATGACGTAAGAGCATTCGTCCAGCACATATTAGTATTCGGCCTCTTTCCTCGGCTTGTCTGCCAAAAGAATCCATTTCTGACCGGTTCACGTTTTGGAGAATAATCTAATGCTTTATCGTTACTAAATATTAGGATATCCGTCTCTCCTGACGATATCTTGATGAAATAAGATGCCAAGCACAGGAATAGTAAGAGCACAATACCGTACCTAGATGCTCAAATTTTGCAAGAGTCTAGATACAATCAACGCACATGTATAATAAGAACAGGAGTTGGATGTAATTGACAGAGCACGGTAATTTTGAATGCTTGCTCAGTTCGATATTTTCATCCGAACTTGCCGGAGATATAAGACAGTTATCTTCAAGTAGGGCATAAGGCGTTGGATTTTTGTCCCTCTTAGTTTATCTATGTGCTTACGACAATACCGCTGGCTGCATTCTGCCATTTGCGCCTAGCATCCATGACCATTTTTCATTTTCATTCATCTTTGGTGGTCCCATTTTCTTCTTAGCAGACATTCTAGTTCCAATCACTAGAGTGTCCAGGTCATGCACGCTGCTATCACATATCTTCTCGGGACATATGGATAGGATTCAAATCTAACTAAAGGGCCTATCATATAGATCTGGCAGCCATAAAAGTGGTCTCATCCAAGCTAATGAACGGCAAGATATACTAGATGAACTGCATTTTTATCAGGTCGAAATCATGAACAAGCAGTTAAATGATCACAAAGAAACATTAAGTACGTTTGAGAAAGGATCAGCGCTAATGAACGCTCAAACAAAGTCAGACTATGAGATGTTACTATCCCGGTTGCGAGATAGACTTGGCAACACCACCAAGAAACAAGCATCGAGACTTGAACTCCCTACTCCCCAGATAATCTGGGTTGGCCAGCGCACTATTTTTAGGAATTTCATGGACTTTCCTAAGGCATTAAACAGGGATCCTGAAAAGCTATTGTTATATTTGAATAAAGAGCTTGCTTCGGCAGGATATATTGCAGGGGAAAGGGTCATATTTTTAGGAAGAAAGGAACCTTCATCGTTTGGGGCACTAATTGATCGATACGTAAAGGATTATGTCATATGTCCAGTCTGTGGGAGCCCAGATACTAGAACTGAAAAGAGTAAAAAGCTAGGTTTTCTACTATGCGAGGCTTGCGGTGCGAAATCGTCCATTAAAGGGAATTATGCTTGAATCGATTATTGGATATTCCCCCCTTCAGTAGTCAAATTGCCCATTAGGTTACATGGCATAATTACGCCTTAGCCAACATTACAGTTAGGCTATGTTGCATAACTTTTTTTTGCCAGGTGCTCGCAGAAAGTTAACATTGACCTCTAAGTACCGTATCGCTCTGTATCTCACGATGACAGCTATCATGTCTCTCAACCCCGGTGCGACTTTAGGCACCGAAACACTAGAATCTACGACCGGATTCTCTACAGGACAGAGTTGGGGTGCCTTAAGAAAGGCTTGGAAGGGGTACAGAATTGCAAAGGTTCAGGCAGACAATGCCAGAATGACGGAATATGCCACCAAGATACGAAAGATTCAGGGTGAGCTAGGGATAACAAGATCCACGTTTCCTAATTTAGGCATAGCCTAATCTACTTTTTTAATACCCGTCTGCCACACATTAAACCGCATAATTTAGAAGACATACAGTCGAATTACCCCTCCCTTTTCGTTTTAATCGATATGTAATTATCTGGCTTTTTGTGTAGGTATTCTTCAAGGTAAAATTGAGTGTAGAGAATTGCGAAAAAGACAATCCATCAAATAATGAAGGCCAGGAAGATGAGGAAGAGGAGGAAGAAGTTCTAAAACAACAACAACCCTCCCCCGTAGAAGATAAGGATCAGGAGTATATTATTCACTTGGAGAAGAAGCTCTCGCAGGCTGAGATAGAACGCCAAAAGGCCAAAGAAGAGGCCGACAATAACTTAAATAAATTGAGATATTTGATGGCAGATTTTGATAATTATAGAAAACGAACGGAAAGACAAATAGAATCTAAGTTAAACCAGGGAAAGGCAGAACTTATTTTAAAATTTGTTCCGATCCATGACGATTTGTCCCGGGCAATAGAGACTGCCAAACAGGGTAACTCAGATCAGGTTGTAGTAGAGGGTTTAGAAGGTATTTTAAGGAACGTTGAGACTCTGTTTGACGCCGAAGGTGTCAAGGAAATTGAAACTACTGGTACTCCATTTGACCCCAATATTCACGACGCTATTTCATTCAAATATGATGATTCGGTCCCAGAAAATACCGTAATCGCGGAAATTAGAAAGGGATACATGATATCTGACAAAGTATTGAGGCCTAGTTTAGTAGAAATTTCTAAAAGCATAGTTAAAAATACCGCTATTGACAGTAACAGAGCAAAAGGAGACTAAAAAGAAATGGGAAAGATTATAGGAATTGATCTTGGAACTAGCAATTCAGCCGCAGCTGCTATGATTGGCGGTAAACCATCTATCATACAAGCGGCTGAGGGAACTTCTATTGCGGGTAAGGCGTTTCCATCTGTGGTCGCCTTTACTAAGGATGGACAATTATTAGTAGGAGAACCTGCACGAAGACAAATAATTTCCAATCCAGAAGGCACCGTTTTAGCAGCGAAAAGGAAAATGGGGACTGACTTTCGCTTCAGTGTACTGGGAAAGGAGTATTCCCCGCAACAGATTTCAGCATTTATTTTGCAAAAAATAAAGAGGGATGCAGAGGCTTTTTTGGGTGAGGCCGTGGACAAGGCGGTAATCACTGTTCCAGCCTACTTTAATGACAACCAGAGACAAGCGACCAAAGACGCAGGCGAGATTGCGGGACTTCAAGTAGTCAGGATAATAAATGAGCCAACAGCAGCTTCTCTGGCATTTGGACTTGATAAGATTCAAAAAGACCTAAAGATCGTTGTATTCGATCTAGGAGGTGGAACCCTAGATGTAACTATAATGGAAATGGGAGGTGGAGTTTTTCAAGTGAAAAGTACTGCAGGGGATACACAATTAGGCGGGACTGATATGGACAATAAATTGGTAGATTACATTTTACAGGAATTTAAGAACCAGTCTGGTCTGGATGTTCGTAACGATCGTGCAGCTATGATGCGAGTAAGAGAAGCAGCTGAAAAAGCGAAGATAGAGCTATCAAACATGGTTAATACTGAAATTAACCTACCATTCCTTGCATATGACTCTGTTACTGGTCCAAAAAATCTAATTCTACAAATCACCAGGTCAAAAATGGAAGAATTGCTGAGGCCAATCATAGAAAGATGCAGGGGTCCAACTATGCAAACATTACAAGATGCAAAGTTGAGTCCTAATGATATTGACAAAATAATACTGATTGGTGGCCCGACTAGAATGCCTATGGTTCGTCAATTTGTTGCAACTATCATGGGAAAAGAACCCGAAAGAGGTGTCGATCCAATGGAAGCAGTTGCACTGGGTGCTGCCATCCAAGGAGCTGTTATTTCAGGCGATGTGTCTACAGATATATTATTAGTAGATGTAACACCCTTGACGCTCGGTGTGGAAGTTTTGGGTGGCTTAAAGGAGGCATTAATAGAACGTAACACAACAATCCCAACCAAAAAGAGTAAAACGTTCACTACTGCAGCTGATTATCAAACTGCCGTGACGATACATGTGGTTCAGGGAGAACGAGCGATGGCTGCAGATTGTGTTTCCCTTGGAATGTTCAACCTTTCCGGGATACCCCCTGCCCCACGAGGGATACCGCAGATCGAAGTCACTTTTGATATAGATGCGAATGGAATTTTGAATGTTTCAGCCAAAGATCTAGCAACATCCAAAGAAGCCAAAATAACTATAACTGCGAATACCAAACTCGGTAAAGATGACATCGAAAGAATGAAAAAGGACGCTGAGCAGTTTGCTGAGGCCGACAAGAAGAAGCGGGAAGAGGCTGAGCTTAGAAACGAGGCTGACAATCTTGTCTATTCTGCAGAAAAACTGGTTAATCAGGATTTAAAAGACAAAATAAAGCCAGAACAGGTGGAAAGAGTTCAGAAAGCTACCCAGGAATTAAAGGACGCTTTAGCATCAAACAACAGTGAAATAACCAAGGCAAAGATTCAGGAATTAAAGAACATATTGGGTGAAATAAGTACTGAAGCATATAAAGCTACCAGTGCGGCAGCAGCAGCGGCAGCACCTGGCGCTGGTGGCCAGCCTGGTCAAACTGTAGATGAAGGAGCACCTAGCGCAAATCAAGCATCAGAGAGTTACGGCGGCGGCGGCAGTGGAGGTAGTACGTCTACAGGTACTCATCAGCCACCACCACCCCCTCCGTAATCATTGCTTTGATTGTTACCAATATGGTGCCTCTTACAGATTTGACAAGGTGACAAATAAATGGCTAACAAACGAGACTATTATGAAGTATTAGGTATATCTAAGAATTCAGAGAAAGGAGAAATCAAGAACGCATATAGAAAGCTAGCACTTCAGTACCATCCGGATAGAAATAAATCTCCGGGAGCAGAGGAACGTTTTAAGGAAATTTCAGAAGCATACGCCGTCCTGTCTGATGATGATAAACGGAAACGATATGATACTTATGGTCATGTGGGAACCGAAGAAGTATTTAGAGGCTCTGAGGCCAATTTTGAAGAGATTTTTAAGGATATGGGCTTTGGAGGATTCAGAGACATTTTCGAACAATTTTTTGGATCCAGAGGTGGCTTTGGGAGAGGTTCGTCGGATCCATTCGGATTCGGATTCGGCTTTGGTGGTGGAAGACAGAAAGGCCGCGATATTCTATATGATATCGATTTATCGTTAGAAGACGTCTTGAAAGGCAAGAAAGACGAAATAGAACTTCCTAAAATGGATAGGTGTACAAATTGTAACGGAACTGGCGCCGCACCCGGTACTAAGCCGCGAAAATGCACCGTTTGTAATGGCCAAGGACAGACCAGGAGAGTTTATAGTCAAAATCGATTTTCCACGTTTGTATCGTTGGAGCCATGTCGTACATGTCATGGAGAAGGCGAAATTATTGAGAGGCCGTGTGGGACATGCAATGGATCTGGTAATATCAGAACAACAAAAAAACTAAGATTGGAAATTCCGCGGGGAGTAGAAGATGGGATGACTCTTCAATTGCAAGGCGAAGGAGAACCTACAGAGAACGGAATGCCCGGCGATCTTCTCATAAGAACTCACGTTAGACCACATCCAGAGTTTCAAAGACTTGAAGACGGTCACCTGTTAACTAATCAAAATCTAAGTTTTACCGACCTAGCTTTGGGGACAGAAATAAGAGTTCCGACACTCGAAGGACAAGAAAAAGTCAAAATCTCTCCAGGAACGCAATCCAATTCAATCATAAAGCTAAAGGGCAAAGGTCTCCCAAAATATGGGGGTTACGGAAGAGGGGATGAGTTTGTAAGAATAAATGTAAAGGTGCCAACTAAAATAAATGATGCTCAGAAAGCGCTACTCAAGGAATTAGATAGAGAATTAAGAATGACTAGTGACTGAAAAATGCACCTTGGCCTAGAAATAGGCTATATACTGGTAAAATTATCGATCAGTTCATTCCAGCACAGTTACTACTACCAGGGATGAGAGCAGTCCTACATTTGATGAAAGCGATGCAAGATACGCCTCTGAAATAAAAAAGGCAACAACTCAAATATTCAAAGATGCTTATCGTCGGGAAACCTCACCAGATCACGGCTTATATAGACATTAAAGGTAAGGATACTAGAATGAAAATATCCAATATTAGGTATGTTGTCGTTGCATCAACAACTAGAGATCAACTGCGCAGTACCAATCAAAAAGAAAGACGCTATTAGTGATATTGATGGTAAACCTAATAATCAGCGAGATTTCGAAAAGTCAAGGCTATGACAAATCCAGGTTGTTGACGCATTAAATACTTCAATGCTATTCGTCATTGACCGCTCAATGCAGAAATATGAATACAGCTTTAGTGAATATTAAATTTGGTTTTGGTATAGCTCATGAAAGTGATTGAAGCTTCGGGTTTAACCAAATCCTATAAGGGTTCTAAACACCCCGCCTTGAATGATGTTTCATTGAGTATTGAGTCAAAACAGATATTTACAATGCTGGGCAGAAATGGAGCTGGAAAGACTACCTTTGTAAGAATATGTGCTACCCAACTCATGCCCACAAAAGGCAGAATATTTGTGTTGGGTCATGACATCGTAAAGTATCCCGATAGGGTACGAAACCAGATTTCAGCGATCCCTCAAGAAGGCAGACCGCTGAGAGCGTTGACACCTTGGGATCATGTGTATAATTGGTTAAGAATCAGAGGAGAAAGCAGCGATATTGCCAAAGAAAAAGCTGTGCAAATCCTAAAGAAGCTAGATCTATTTGATGCGAGGAACGTTCCTGCGATGAATCTATCAGGCGGGATGAAGCAAAAAATTCTTGTCGCAATGGCTTTGGCACCTGACGCCAAATTGCTATTTCTAGATGAGCCAACTATAGGCCTAGACCCGGTCTCCCGTCGACAAGTATGGTCAGCAATCAAGGATTGGAAAGATCAGGACAGAACAATTCTGTTAACAACGCACTATATGGATGAGGCAGAATTACTTGCGGACTACATTGTGATAATTGATAAGGGAAACATCATAGCCATGGGTACGATGAACGAGCTTCGCAAGATCGTTCCCTATGAACTTAGAATTGATGTGCCCAAAATCAATCTAGACAACAGTCTAATGTCGTTAGGCTCTGTCGTAGATTCAGGAGCCAATTTTGTTAGAATCTTTACCTATGAAACTGACGCAGAAAAGATTTATGATAAAGCCTTAAAGTTGAACATACAATTTACCGTTTCTCCTATAAGCCTTGATGATGTTTTCGTATATCTTGTTGGAAACAAAAACAATGATGGTAGTATTAAGTCTGCGAACTAGATATATCATCTTGTCACAACAGGTGATTATGGAGGTAATCTGATCGGTATCTATCCACGATCATTTACAACACCTTCCAAAAGGGATTTTATGGCCATGTGGACACTTCCTCGGATGCTTTAGGAGCGTGCATAAGGCATCTGTAAAAATTTGTTTCATATGATGCTCAATTCCACAGACCATTTCCTCGTCTATCTCTATTTTCAATGAATCTCTCATTAGCACTTCTAATAGTCGTGTATTTCGAATCATCTGCTTTCCTATGCGTTCGCCTTCAGTTGTCATTCGTACCATGTTGCCTTTGCTATATTCTACTAAATTGGCTTCATCAAGTTTACGAAGCATTTGAACCACTGATGGTTGTTTTACATTCAGCAACTTTGCGATTGAGCTTACCTTGACCTCTTCGCCTCTTTCGCGAATATACCATATAGCTTTAAGGTACATTTCAACATGTTCAGCTTCCGCAGTACCAATGTAGAGTTCTTCTTCTCCCAATACTCTCTCCTTTTTTGAACTTCTTGTTGAAAATGTCTTCAATGATTTCCTTTTACAGTTGTAGACTATTTGTTATTAACTTTGTGCATTTTTCTGGTCGCACACTAGATAACATTCTTCGATTGAAAAAGAATTGCGTTGAATAATGATTGGATCACTCATTAGGCATGTAGATGCTCATCAAAACGAACTTTCACTATTAGATGACATAATCTTCTAATAGCACTTCAGGCTATCTATGTATATGTCTCAGAAGCATATTCTTGTTTCTAAGAAGAGGCATGAACTCGGCTTTGATACTTTATCCCCTAAATGGGCGAAGCGTTTGAGCCAACCACTTCCAATACCATTTACTATTAGATGGTTCGGATATTATACTGAAATTAGAAGTGCATCACGTTGCGTAGTAGGGGAAGCACACGGCTTCTCTTCATCCTACCTAAGAACATGCCAACAGTGTAACAGATTAAGCATAAAATTCATGTATTCCTTTCTAGTACATTCCGAATCTAGGTTGGAGAAAAATAAATTGATGTTCGTTCATCATTGGAATGAGCAGCATGTACCTATTGATCATGAATACAATTTAGAGACCCAGTGACCGATTGGACTAGTATTAATCTGGCATCTCGGCGGTCATAACGTGTCCTCTTTGGAGCGCCCCCAACGTTAGTTTGATGTACAGCGAATTCGATGCCTCTTTGTTTTGATTGTTGATAGCCATCAGCCCCACACAACGATTTGGTGGTGGTTGGCAAGATTTAATTCTTGTATGTCTAGTAATAATTTGCTTTATCCAAAAAGAGAAAAAGATAGGGATTCCACTTCGAAGGAATCTGAATTTCGGTAATCGTGCAGATAATTATTCCATATCCATACCGCCCATACCGCCCATACCGCCCATACCGCCCATACCGCCCATACCTCCACCAGGAGGTCCAGGGGGTGCCTTAGATTTGCTAGAAGCTATAACATCATCTATACGTAGGATCATTGATGCAGCTTCCGTAGCTGACTTGATTATTTGCTCTTTAACAGTAAGAGGTTCCAATATATTTTGTTTGAACATGTCTGCGACTACCGTGCTTCTAACATTAATTCCTGTCCACTTGGAACCCTTACTCTGCTTGGCACGTAGTTCTGTCATTGTGTCAATCGGATCCATACCGGCATTTTCTGCTAAAGTAAGAGGGATTGTGTCTAGTGCATCAGCAAACTTTTGAACTGCAAGTTGAGCTCTACCTTCGAGGCTGCTGGACCATTGCCTTAATTCATTGGCAATGTATGCTTCCGGAGCACCTCCACCTGCAACTATGGCTGGCTTTTCTAGAACATCTTTAGTAACCATTAATGCATCATGTATTGACCTATCTGCTTCATCTACAACCCTTTGAGAGCCCCCTCGAACAAGGATTGTAACTGCTTTTGGATTTTTGCATCCTTCTATAAAGACCCACTTGTCTGTTTCCACTTTTCGCTCTTCTACTAGATCTGCAGCGCCAAGATCCTTACTTGAAAGATCTTCTAGGTTGTTTATGATTCTCGCACCTGTTGCCTTAGTAAGCTTAAACATATCACTTTCCTTTATTCGTCTGACAGCAAGTATGCTTGATTTGGCTAGATAATGTTGTGCAATGTCATCAATGCCTTTTTGACATAAAACTACATTTGCACCCGCATCTTTTATTTTGTCCACCATACTCATCAACATTCTGTTTTCCTCTTCAAGAAACATCTGCATCTGTTGCGGATCACTAATTCTGATCTCGGCACTCATTTCAGTTTTTTCAATCTCTAGTGCAGAGTTTATTAGAGCAATCTTGGCCCGCTCAATCCTCTTGGGCATTCCTGAATGAACTACTTCTTTATCAAGAACGATTCCCTTTACTAGTTGCGTATCTCTTATTGCTCCACCTGCTTTCTTTTCGACCTTAATATTGTCCAAGTCGACTCTTAATCCATCTCTTCCTTCAATCTTTTCTGCAATCTGCCTTGCGGCATTTACTACTATTTCACTTAAGGTTGGGCTATCTTCAGAGACCAACTTGGAATCCATACTAGTTCTTGCAATCTTGATAAGCAGTTCTTTGTCTGAGGTATTGGCCTTTACAGCAATTTTCTGTAGCAACTTTAATGCTTGCTCTGAAGCTGCATTGTAGCCATCGACGATCACAGATGGATGAACATCCTTGTTAATTAGGTCCTCGGCCTTCTCAATTAACGCTCCTGCGAGAACTACTGACGAAGTAGTACCATCTCCCACTTCGTTATCTACTGATTTAGAAACTTCTACCATCATTTTTCCAGCAGGATGCTGTACGTCGATTTCTTTAAGAATTGTAGCTCCATCATTGGTAATGGTCACATCTCCAAGAGAATCCACAAGCATCTTGTCCATGCCTCTTGGGCCGAGACTGGTTTTAACAACTTCTGCGACCAGCTTTGCTGCGGTGATATTGTTCTTCTGAGCTTCCTTGCCTTTGCTTTCTCTTGTTCCTTCCCTTAAAATTATCACTGGCATTCCACCAGCTGTAGTTTGGATTGACATATACTCTATTCACCTAGTAGAATAATACTGCTTGTAAAGCTACTTATTTAGTTTTACTTCTTTTCCCAAGTACACCTTTTCAGAAATAGCTCATCACCATTCATCATACATGTTTCGATACGTATTGCAGGATGCGGGCTGCTCGCGAGGTCCAGTGAAGCAGTCTTCAGGTTTCATGGTCGGTAGAAATACTAATCATTTCTTTTCACTACCTCAGACCCAATTTCGTTTGCTTGTCAACAAATTTTTTTCTGAACTTAGGGACTTCAATTAATGATCTTTCATGTGTGCCCTCACCAATTCTTTCAATGGCATCCGAGGCCACTACTTCAAATAGTACCCTCCTCCCTTCGAAAGAGACGATTTTGGCCTTCAGAGTGATCTCTGTCCCAACAGGAGTAGCAGCCAAGTGCTTAATGTTGACCAATGTGCCTACTGAATCCCACATGCTGTCTACTATACATTGTTCCTTGACAAGAAGTCTACAGGTTTCTTCCATTTCAGATATCATTGAAGGGGTAGATAACACATTCTCTCCTTCCCATAAGAAACTCGTTGTTTGATTGGTGGCGACTTTCAGACGCCGCTCTTTTTCAACTCCGATCTTGGCTAGGTAACTCATGGAAAATTATAAGAGCCGATAACTATATTATTAGCGTTATCATTTCAGTAAGAAATTTTAGCTGAAATACGATGGAAGTGTTGTTGGGAGCAAAACAAATTGCCATAAAACACACCTTTTTTTTGACTTTTTGCAATATTGCTAAGCTAAATGCGCTTCATAATTCTTTTAATTATCTAATGAGAATATGCAAAAATTCGATCACTATATATATAAAAAGTTTGCACCGACGGAACGAAAGTATAAAAATAAAAGTATGAGCTCGAGGTCGTTTACGAAGGCCGTCGTGCGCCTGAAATAACCGCAAATACAAGCCCTACTGCAAGGCCAAATGCTAGCGGAACCCATACCCCAAAGGTTTCTAAAGAGAAGACAATTGATTGTTTTAGGAGTGCTTCAAACATCACTTATTGGAATATGAGGCTTAGTATATTAGATTTACTCAAAAATCCCCTCATGCACCGATACATTGCGTCGTTGCGGTCGGGGAATCGTTGCTTGTTTAAATGAAGCATTTGACACTGCATGTGCGAAGTGATCTACGCTGTCCTTAAATTACCCTTTCATATCTGAAGATATATGAAGATGCAGAAGGAGTTTCGGAAATTCTGCCCGAAATGTAAGACTCATACTACACAATCTATTTCCATATATAAGAAAGGTAAGGATAGAAAAATGGCCTTAGGCGCGAGGAGGCACGCTGAAGACAAGAAGGGTTACGGGGGGCAGAAGTTTCCCGAACTCAAGAGAACCGCAAAGACGTCAAAGAAAATAACGTTGAAATATACCTGTAAGAATTGTCAAAGGAAGACCATGAAAGAAGGAATGAGGATCCGCAAATTGGAGATCCAACCATAGGTAGTGGGCATTTATATGAAGAAAAACATGATCCTAATACCCAAACCTCATAGTAAATTTAATTTGGTTCAGTGTAGCCAATGCGATGAAAAGAGAATAGTATTTAGCCATGCTACTGCGGATGTTTACTGTAAGAAGTGCGGCGCGATGTTAGTGAAAAAAACAGGATCGAAGGCTGAAATATTGGGCAAAGTCATGAGCGATCTAGATTAAGTCGGCCAAGTAGCTGTTCGGCTAGTTGTAGATCCCTTGTAGTATTTATATTGACAATAAGCTGCATCTCATTTATGATCGAATAAAATTCCTCTAATGGTTTGTCAGAGGTAGTCGTACCCAAATAGAACCCGCACACGCCCGTGTAGCAGAATTTCTTGTTGTCTAAGGCGAATAAAGAATTGCAGGATGTTCCAACGGAGTTAACAAATAATGCTTCTGCGACTGCTGCAATGCAAGTATTCTGAATTGATGGGGTGCATCTGTTAACCAATTTTCTGACCATATCTGCATCAAGTAATGGCAAATCCGACGGAAATGTAAGAACCTTCTGCGTAGGCATTGAATTAAGAGCCCTAGATAGGTCTTTGGAAAATCCTAGTCCGTCAGCAATCATCACTTCAATTTTGTTATCCGTCTTGTAATTTCTCTCCAAAAACTGTGTGGTTTGTGGGGAACAAGGACTAGATACGCACAGAATTCTACTAAACTGGCCGGACAAAATCACTGCACGTAAGACAGTATCGATTAGCGTTCTATCCCTTATTCGTGCTAGGGGCTTTTCAATATTCTCTGGAGTAATGAATCTCGACCCTTTGCCACCACACATTATCACAGCTATCATGTTGAAATAAAAGTAGATACAGAGAATAGAAAGATTAGGCAAGATAATCTAACAATTTCGTTAGTAGCCCCCATAACGTCTCCAGAAATTCCTCCAAAATTCAGATGAGCAATGTATTGAATTAATCCTGCAACAAGAAATGCGACTGCTAAAGTGATGAGTCCTTCGTACCCAGTTACAAGAAGCACGATAGCCAAGGTTATCAAAGTACTAATCAAGAATTTCATTTTATTTTTCATAGCCGCGACAAAGGGAGAGCTAAGGCCAACCCAAGCTGCCTTGCCAAAATGGGCCTGCACTACCATCATATATTTAGCAATTACCTCTGAAGTCAACAAAAACGAAAGTAGGATTGCCCCGTCACGAATTGATGATAGTATCATAAAAATGCCTATAAAATATAAAATCAGAGCTGTTGCCCCAGCCGATCCTATTGAATGGTCATGCATTGCATCTTTCTTCGATTCCCTTCCCCTGTTTACCATTAAACCGTCGCCGAAATCCGCTAATGCGTCAGTGTGATGCAAACCGGTCATCAAAGTAATAAACAGAACAACCAGTAGGCTTGCTATTTGAGGTTCGAGCGCAAGGGATAAGCCGTACCCAACTGAACCTGCCGATAATCCAATCAGTCCGCCAATAAGCGGAAACAGGTACATATTTGACGCTATGTATTTTATGTCAATTGCAGTCGATGGACTATGCCTAGCAGAAGGGATTATCGTCAGAAATGAGACAACTGCCACAAACGGCTTAAATACCAAAAATTAGGTTCCACCAACCTAAATACGATAGGACAAGAATAAGAGGAAGTGAAAAAACCAAACAGAAAAGCACGCTGGTTATTTTCATGATTTTGATGGCCAGGAAACATTTATCAACTGTCAAGAAATCGGTCCCTTCACCCAAAGCATAGCTATCCATTTTCTCAAGTCTTACTCTTAAAGCGCCAGCCATAGAACTCATAGGGTATCCTGCATTGATACTTGTTGTTCTATAGTGATCGCGAATAAGTATTGCCAGAGAATTTCTCCAATCAGCTTGAACCATGTAAGCGGAGACAACCATCAGAAGACCAGTAATACGAGCGGGCAAGAAATTAAAAATAGTATCTAGCTTGGCTGACATCCAGCCTATATCTTTGTAGTACGGATCCCTGTATCCAAGCATGGAGTCCAGCGTATTGACTGCTCTAAAAGCTATGCAACCTACAGGTCCGAGAATTGAATAAAAAAACAATGGTGATATAATTCCATCTACAGTGCTTTCGCTAATGCATTCGATAGTCGCAGATTGGATATATTCTTCGTTCAAGCTACTAGTATCCCTCCTGACTATCATTGACAAATTGTATCTAGCTTCTTCCAAGTTCCCTGTCTCTATTGAACGAATGATCTTGATAGCAGATTTTTCCATTCCTTTCAATGCTATTGATACCTTTAACAAGACTGCAAATAGAATAAGGGTAATCAGTATTCCCGTGAACGTTAACGATGCTATTGCAATTATCAGCAATGCTATGCCAGAAATAAGACCGCATGAAAACAAGATTCCATTCACCCTTTCGATTTCCTCACGTGAGATAGAACTTATTGTTGCCCCTCTGTATTTCAAATTCGGAGTAATGGATTTGATTAGTTTTCCGAGCCATGATACTGGATGGTACCTATTTGGGGGGTCTCCAAACAATAAGTCTAGCAGTATCCCAAGAGCTAGGCCTCCTCCCAGAAGTACTAACTGCTCATAAATCATTTTCTAACTCAAGTATATCCTTTGAGATTTTTTCCATGTCCATCATTGGTCTGATTTCTTTTACCAGGTCTTGGATTTGCTCATCTAAGGAAAAGTCAAGGGCATCATTGCTGTCATTAAAGTCCATATCATCAAGGGAATCCTCTTTTGGTAGGTTTAGTTTCACCTTCGAGACTACTCCATAGAACTCCTTGTTTGTCATTATTTTGACAGTTGACATGGCCGACTCTAAAATTGATTTATCCCCGAGAAATTTATTTACCACGAAGCCTCGGACTAGTTCTCTATCTGAGGGTTTCAGAAGTAACATTGTCCCTATGATACTGGCAAAGCATCCACCTCTTTCTATGTCGGCAACGATGATAACAGGAGCACTTACTTTCCTTGCGAGAAGCATATTTGCGACATCATATTGCTGGATGTTAATTTCGGCCGGGGATCCTGCTCCCTCCATGATAACAATGTCATTGTCTTTTCTGAGACTATCTAAAGAATCAAGTACAATTGGAAATGCATACTGCAACACAAATTTTTGATAGTAATCTCTTGCATGCATTAGCCCCTGAGAATGACCCTCAACTATAACATCACTAACATAGTTACCGTGTGGTTCGAGTAAAATAGGATTCATTTTTACATCAGGTTTTTTTCTAGAAGCGAATGCTTGAACTGCTTGAGCCATTGAAATTCTCTCGGAAGTGCCCTGGATTCGGTAAATTCGTGAGGACATATTTTGAGATTTGAATGGTGCTACGTTGTATCCCCTGTCTGCAAAAAACCTGCACAGTACGGTAACAATCGTAGTTTTTCCTGAGCCTGAAGATGTACCTTGAATCATCAAGATTTTAGCAGTCATGGATCCATCGATTTTAAAGCGTCTATAAAAATGGCGTTTTCTATATGTTTCTTAACAGCCACGCGAATATGCTTTAGGCCCATTCCAGTAAACGTACTACAATCGCGTACCAATATTCCTTTATTATTTAGGAGATAATCACGCACTTTAATTGAGCTTTGATTTAAAACCTTTATCAAAAAGAAGTTGACGTTAGATTGGATAGGAGAAAACTTTGTCGTCTTTTTTATCTCTTTAATCATAAAATTTCTTTCCCGTCGTATCAGTCTTTTAGATTTCTCCAAATACGATGTATCCTTTAAGACCAATGTCCCCAATTTTTGGGCTACACCATTTACGTTCCAAGAAATCTTATTATCGAGCATGAGACTTATCAGATTTGGGTTGCATACACAATAGCCTAATCTAATGCCTGCTAAACTGAACGACTTTGTCATGGATCTCAATACCACCAGATTTTTGTACTCTGAAACCATTTCGATTATACTATTCTCTTTGCCATTCCCTTCTGCTAGCTCAATAAAACATTCATCTATGAAGATCTGAGTTTTGGGATCAGTGTTTTCAATTATTTTCCGCGCCGCTGCTGTTGATAATATTCCTGTTGGATTGTTTGGATTACAAAGGAAAACTGCATCGCACCCTTCATTCGATACTTTCAATATTTTTTCAGTATTAGGTTCCCAATTCTTTAGGGGAATTAATTTGACTGTTGCTCCCGATCTTCTGGCTGAAAGCTCATATTCACAAAAAGTGGGTGCAGAAATTACTACCTTCTTGCGAATGAACGTACGTGCAAAAATATGAATTAGTTCGGTGGCACCATTACCAATCAATAACCATGATGGGTCTAGTCCTAATCCTAAGTAATCTAGAATGCAATTCTTCAATTCACTACATGACGGATCAGGATAAGTTGTACAGAGGCTACCCAATTCTCTGGACAAGCCATCCAATAAAACCTTTGAAATTCCTAATGGATTGATGTTGGAGCTAAAATCGAACTGAACCAATGCAGGATTAGCTGAATATACTCCTCCATGAAAACAATCCTGAATTGACCTATCTGGTTTCATTGAATTCATCCCGTAGCTAATTTCCTCCTACATTATAATATAGATGCCAAATATTAGGATGCACAGGTCATGTCTCCGATTCCTGATTGCTTCGCGTGAAAGAATTATTAGGTGTATTTACTAAGCCACCCTTATGTTGAAGGTAGCACTAATCGGCGCAACTGGAGCTGTAGGTCAAGAGTTTGTAATGGCATTAGACAAGCATCCGTGGTTTGAATTGTCTGCAGTCGTCTCATCTTCAAGATCAGCTGGAAAAAAGTATGTTGATTCTTTAAGGGATCCTTCTTCGGCAATTTTGAGATGGCATAACAGAAATGAAATTCCTCATTACGTTCGCGACATGATTGTCGTCACTGTAGATCAGATCAAACCAGAATCCTTTGACCTCGTATTCACCGCGCTGGAATCAGATGATGCTCTCAAAATAGAGCCCAATTTTGCAAAATCAGTACCTGTCATAAGTACTGCAGCAGCATTCAGATATGAACGCGATGTACCAATAATTATACCCGGAATCAATGACGATCATATTGACTTATTGAATGTACAGAAAACACAACGCAAATGGGGAGGCTTTATATGTCCACTACCTAACTGCACCACTACGGGACTAGTGATTACACTAAAACCTATCATGGAGAATGCAGGCCTCAAAAGTGTTATCATGACATCTATGCAGGCCCTCTCGGGGGCAGGTAGATCACCGGGTGTAGTCGCATTAGACATTATGGATAACGTAATTCCGTATATTCCAAAAGAGGAAGAAAAGGTCCAAGTGGAGACGAAGAAAATTCTTGGTAAATTTAATAAAAGTTCGATAAGCCCAGTTGATCTCAGAGTTAGCTGTACTTGCACTAGAGTACCTGTATTGGACGGTCATACCGAGGCTGTGTTCGTGGAAACGGAGAGATCTCTGGAACCAGACGAGGTCAAGCGACTGATGGTCGACTTTTCAGACTCTGTTACCATCCGAAAACTACCTTCCGCCCCCAAAGATTACATTATCGTGCATGACGACCCTACCAGACCACAACCTCGCATCGATAGAGAGATCAATGATGGGATGACAACAGTAGTTGGGAGACTAAGAAAGGACTCTGTCTTTGACCATGGCATAAAGTACGTGTTGCTGTCGCATAATGAAAAGATGGGGTCAGCGAAGGGAGCTGTTTTGATGGCAGAATTGTTAAAAGATAAAGGGATTCTATAATCTTATTTTATTATTCTAAAAAACATCGCTATATTTTGAAAATAATACATTTATTAACCCCTATAGATGAAAAGATATCCAAGAGCGATATATGGGCAGAATAGACGATCTCGACTTAAAAATTCTCAGTGAGCTCTCCAAAGATGCGAATATTTCTGTTCCTAAACTTTCCAAATCAATTAATGTTAACTCCTCGGTTGTATATAGCAGGATTAAAAGACTCCTAAAGATGGGCTTCATAAAGAAATTCACCATAGTGATTAATGATGAGGCTCTTGGTTTTAACGTTAGAGCTCTCACTGGGATAAATATGGACTCAAAGATGAGAGACAATGTTCTGAATGAGTTGTTTAAGATTCCGGAAGTGCGGGAGGTTGCAGAAGTGACTGGAAGATTTGACATATTGGTAATGATGAGTTCTAGATCCCTCGATGAGATGCATCAATTAATATCAGAAAAAGTGGGTAGGATAGAAGGCATACAGAAGACAGAAACATTTATTGAAATGCGTAAGACCGTAAGAGAATTTCTCTATTCAGATTCATTAGCTCATAGCAACTGAAATGCCAATCGTAAATTTAGGTTGCGGTATACGATATTAATATATTGAGTTAGATCACTACTGTCAACATCGGAAGGACAATCACAGATGGATACTTTGACTACCTCTGCATCCTTTGGCAGAGTTTTCCGAGACTATTACGAGCTCACAAAGCCAAAGATATGGTATCTTTTAGTCTTTACTGCCTTTGCTTCCGCTCTAACTGCATCCTTCCTATTCGAGATCCCGACTAACCCTCTGATGTGGGTTCTATTGATTGTTGGTGTGGCAGCTGGATCTGCAGCTGCTGATACTTTGACTGGATACAACGATCGAGACATTGACGCAATTATGGACCGAACCAAAGGTCGTCCAATCCCATCAGGAAGAATATCCCCAAAAAATGCCTTTATTTTTGGAATTATTCTGGCAGCAGTATCGCTTGTTTGTTCATGGTTTTTAAATATATACGCATTCGCATTGATGGCGTTTGGACTATTTGACAATATTATTGTCTATAGTAAGTGGCTAAAACGAATTAGCCAAACTAATATAATTCTTGGAGGATTCTCCGGAGGAGCGCCCGCAATGATAGGATACGTCGCTGTCACCACACAAAACATTGAGATTGGGATCATTATGGCGGGTTTAGTTTTCCTGTGGATCCCAACCCATATTTGGAGCCTTGCACTTCATTCGAAGAAAGACTATGCGAAGGCTGGGATACCAATGTTGCCAGTCGTTCAGAGTGAGAAAAAATCTGTTAGGATTATTGCAGTCACTACCATTTTAATGGTTCTTTTTAGCATTTTTCCTTTTTTTATTAACAAATTTGGGATTCTTTATGTATTAACTGCTACTATTTTCGGTGCTGCTATGTTAGCCTTATCGCTGTGGTTACTAGCGAAACCTAGTGAGAAGGCTGCGTGGACCGTTTTCAAATTTTCTAGTCCTTACCTGACTGCAATCTTTATAGCTTTTATGCTGGACGCATTGTTGCACTAGATACTAATCATTGCACAAAATCTTTTCACATTCATAGACTAACCGTGCTACTACAACGTGTGCTTCAAGTCCTACTTTTGATACGCTATACATGCCAGTAAACTTCCCAGAGGTTACTTTCGAAAAATGCCCTCTAGGAAAACCTCCCACTACGAAGGCGCACGACGACAATGAATTTAAAGGGAGAGAGTCAGAGACGACTTTCTCCAAAGTCGAAGGAGATCCAATTGAGGAGAAGCCAACTACTTGCTTCGGTCTTATTATTTGATCTATCAGATCGTTAAAGGGTACCCCCTCGTTCAATTCCAACATTACTTCGGTAGTGTCTCTGTTCATTATCCTCTTCTTCTTAAAGAGGTCTGCCATTAGCCCTTCAAATCTAGAGTATGATTTTGGAAACCGAACCCCTTCTCCAATTACAATACTGTTGCCGTCGATTGTTGAAACGTATACTTTCACCTTATTATTAAAATAAAGTGGGGAGGACATAATTGCCGCCAATGAGAGATGCACAATGTCAGGCCTGCCATGTTTTGACAAGGACGGGTCAGTTTTCATCGCATCATGATGATAACTCCTATCAAGAAATGTTTCTCCAGGATTTCTCCCTAGTCTGGCTGCATGAGCTCTCACCGCTCGATGGTTTCGCAGACTACGTGGAACCAGTTCCAGCGCAGCTTCTGCAATAACAATGGAGCATCTATATTCATGTTTCATTCAGCCAGACAGAAATGTGGTTCAAAGTCTCGATAAAATAAATCTATGTACTCGGTGGTAATGATTTGTCCTTCGTATTATTTACGACAATTTTTAATGCATCAAAAAATTTCAATCGAGGAAAGTTAAATTTCTACAGGGGCCTAAGTTTACTGCATAATAAATTAGCGTAATGGTTTATCTAGACCAATGAAGAATATATCTTATATCTTCCAAAAGACGGAACGTGGAAACAGCGAAGGAGCGAATAGACATCTTGATTGATACTGCATTATATTATTCTAATATAGATGACAAGTTATCTGATGATCAAGCTCGTCTGGCGAAGAAGATTGCAATGAGGGTTCGTATTAGACTTCCATACCGCATCAAGCAACTTTTTTGTAAGCAATGCAAGGAATTTATCATTCCAGGAAAGAGTGCAAGAATTAGACTGGGGAGATCAAATACAAAATGTATCAGGATCAGTTGTTATCGTTGCGGCCACATTTATAGGAAGGTTCTCTTTTCTTAAATTCTCGAACTAGCTCATTTTACCTCTAGGAATAAAAATTTATCAATGAGTTGAACTTTCACTCATGAATAAACTTAGAGCAAATACTTTGGTTGTGGTCTTAATCTCCTCTACTCGACGCCCAATGAAGACTAGGTCTACAATTGAAAAGTCGATAATAATTTATAAGGAATTAGAAGAGGCTAGTATATAGAATATAATGGCAAAGGTGTATGATATCCCTGCTACAGATCTTATTGTAAAATTGGCGGAAAGATTGAAAAAGGATAAAAAGATTGAGCCTCCAGCTTGGTCGGCATATGTGAAAACTGGTTCTCACGTGGAAAAGATTCCTCAGAACAGAGACTGGTGGTATATCAGATGCGCCTCACTTGTAAGGAAGGTGTATCTGCACGGCCCTATAGGCACATCTGACCTTAGAAGTATGTATGGTGGAAGGAAAAGAATCGGGTACAACCTTGACCATCATCGAGATGCTGGTGGTTCGATTATTAGAAAGGCATTGCAACAACTAGAGTCAGCTGGTTATCTGACAAAGAAGAGGGAGGGAAGACTAATGAGTGATGAAGGAATGAAGAAGATCGATAGACTTGCTACAGAGATCTTTAAGGAGATTCATACAATACCAAACTTGCAAAGATATGCCTGATGGAAAAGGAAAGCTACAATGTCTGTAAATCAACCTTCTCCAGGTCCAAATGAAGAAGAATTAAAGAAGCGTGAGGCTGAGACTGCAATGCGACAGCGCGCGTTAGCATTCCTATTGGATCAGACTGCGAGGCAAAGACTTAACAACATAAGGATGGTTAAACCGGAACTAGCTACAACCGTAGAGAATTATCTCATAAGCTCGGCTTCATCAGGGAGATTGAATAGGGCGCTCACTGATGAGGAACTTAAGCAAATACTGTTGAATATACAACAGCCGAAAAAGGAATTTAGGATCAATAGGGTCTAAGCTCTCCAAAGCCAACCAACCCTTCAGAAAAAAATGTAAAGTACTGGACCAAGGATTGCTACAGATGGACCCTAATTCTAATTCGATTCCTTTGAGTTAACTATATTAAGTCTAGCAGGGGTTTTCAACTTCATGAAAGCAGCCATTTTCAGAGAATATAGCAAGGATCCCACGACAAATGTCAAGATCGAAGATGCAGATGTGCCAAAACTCGGCCAGAACGAGGTTATGATAAAAGTAGAAGCTGCGGCATATAATTACAATGATCTTTGGGGGATTTGGGGAGATCCCATTAAGGTACCTCTGCCTCATATTTCCGGTAGTGATTCGGCGGGTCAAGTAGCTGAAGTTGGTGAGAACGTTACTAAAATCAAGGTAGGAGATCGCGTGGTTTCACATTCCAATATGAGCTGCAGGGTGTGTAATTTTTGTACTTCAGGCCGTGAATATGATTGTGCTGAAAGAACCATTTGGGGATTTCAGACTGGTCCTTTATGGGGAGGATTTGCACAATATACCCATTTACCACAAGTTAACGTGGCAAAGTTGCCCGATAATGTGTCATTCAATGATGCGGCAGCAATATCCATGGTAGGAATGACGTCATGGCACATGCTAGTCGGCAGGGCCAAGATAATACCAGGTCAAACAGTGCTAATCATGGGGGGGACTAGCGGAGTGGGAATGGCAGGAATTCAAATTTCAAAGTTGTATAACTGTGATGTAATTGCTACGGCGGGAAACAAAGAGAAGATGGACAAGTGCCTTGAATTGGGTGCAGATCATGTCGTTAACCATAGAGAGCCTGATTGGTACAAAAAGGTCAGAGAAATTACAAACAAACAGGGTGTCGATGTTGTGTTTGAACATATCGGGAAAGCTACTTTTGCACAAGAAGTATCTCTTCTTAAGACGGCCGGTACGCTAGTGGCAACGGGAGCAACTACTGGATATGATTCTACGATCGACCTTAGGTATATTTTCTTTAAAGGTACTAATTTACTGGGTTCAACACAAGGAACCAAAGCAGAGTTAGAAGAAGTAATACGCTGGACAAGTAAAGGGAAAATTAAGCCCCTAATCAGCACAGTTTTACCATTTAGTGAAATGGTTCATGGTCATGTCATGATGGCAAAAGCCGAACAGATAGGAAAGATATTGACAACGCCACACAAGCTCTAGACTCGTCTATAGTGAATGTTCAGAACGTTATTGTTTATTCCAGGGAACAACACGAGATTCATCGAGAAAGCCAAGTCCCTGAACGCCGACATAATCTGCTTTGATTTGGAAGATTCTGTGCCATTAAATGAAAAGCAGACGGCAAGGGATTTTGTGTCACAAGCTCTGGATAAGAAGGAAGACTATGGTAACAGAAGCGTATACATTAGAATTAATTCTTACGAATCAGGTTTAGCGGCCTCTGACCTAGATGCCATAGTACGTGATGAAATAGATGGGGTTGTGGTTCCTAAGGTTAATAATAAAAATGAAGTTACACATTTGGCTCGTCGGTTAATCGAATTGGAGCGTCAAAATGAAATGAACAAGAAATTGGGAATAATGGCGTCCATAGAATCTGCTCAAGGGCTAGTTAATTCATATTCAATTGCAACAGCTGATTTACGGGTAAAGGTGTTGGTGTTTGGAGTATTCGACTTTCTTAATGATATGGGACTGGATTATGTTCCAGATGGAATCGAATATTCTTTTGCGCGCGCAAAGATCCCAATAGATGCCAAGGCTGCCGGAGTTGGCGCTATTGATGCGATCTGGCAAAAAGTTGACGATTTAGAAGGATTGGTGCATGATGCTGAAACGGCAAAGCGATTAGGATATCAAGGCAAGTGTGTAATTCATCCTAAGCAGCTGGACCCAGTAGCTAATGTCTTTTTTCCAAGCAATAATGAAATCAAATGGGCTATGAGGGTTGTACAGGCCTTGGAGGAGACAATGGAAAGGGGCAAAGGTATTGGGGCGGTAACCGTGGACGGAAGGATGGTCGATGCTGCTCACTATCGTCAAGCTAAATCTGTGTTGGATTCCTTGAATGCACATTACTAATCATCTAAATCGATCAGAACTGTGGTGACGCAGGCAATTTTTTGGAATGCGCATTACCAATGTTTCCTTATTAAAATAGTCACAGGACATAAGGTCGAAACACATTGGTATGGGGTACTTTAACACCACAACACCATAATCCTGATGGGCCCTACGTGGTGCAAAATTTATGAAGGGCTATTTCTTCTAGAACCGTTTTCGAGCGATCGTTATTCTTTATCTAGTGCTGAGCTACTTCCTCTTGATTAGATTATAGTAACATCTCACAAGACAATGCGGATCTGATCAGGTAGTAAATTTAATATATCCCAACCCATGCCTTTATTGAGTATATTTTAGGTGAATATGTGATATGTCAATTCAACAAGGTACAGCTGGTGGAATGCCAGTCTTAATATTGAAAGAAGGCGCAAGTCAGACCAAGGGTCGTGATGCTCAGAAGAATAACATAACGGCGGCGAAGCTCATTGCGGAGGTAGTCCGTTCAAGCTTGGGTCCAAGAGGCATGGACAAGATGCTCGTGGATTCTCTTGGAGATGTGACCATTACCAATGATGGGGCTACAATTCTTAAAGAAATCGACGTACAGCATCCTGCCGCAAAGATGATGGTAGAGGTCGCAAAGTCGGTTGATAACGAGGTGGGGGACGGTACTACATCTGCAGTCGTCCTTGCAGGAGCACTCATCGAAAAGGCTGAAGAACTAATTGGAAAGGATGTTCATCCAACGATTATAGTTGATGGTTATAGAAGAAGTGCAATTAAGGCGATTGATATACTCAACAATATGGCGATGAAAGTCCACGGTAATGAGAAAGATCAACTTACAAAAATTGCAAAGACATCGATGCAAACGAAATTGGTTTCCAAAGATTCAGATCATTTGGCAGAACTGGTCGTTACTGCTTCCCTTCAAATCGCAGACAAATCAGCAACTGGATATCGAGTAGACTTGGATGATGTAAAGGTTGAGAAGAAGGCAGGTGGGTCATTGAGAGATACCAAATTAATAAAGGGCATAGTCCTCGATAAAGAAGTTGTCCACGGGGGAATGCCAAAACGAATCGAGAAAGCAAAGATCGCTCTGATCAATTCGGCCCTTGAAATAGAGAAAACAGAGTTTGACGCAAAGATTAACATTAGCTCCCCTGATCAGATGAAGCTATTTTTAGACGAAGAAAATAAGCTGCTGAAAAATATGGTAGATAAAATCATAGCTGCAGGTGCCAACGTGCTCGTATGTCAAAAAGGAATTGATGACATAGCACAACATTATTTAGCAAGGTCCAATGTCCTGGCAGTTCGAAGGGTCAAAGAAAGTGATATGACAAAGCTTGCTAAGGCAACAGGTGCGAGAATCATAAACAACCTAGAAGATCTTTCAAGTAAGGATCTTGGCTCTGCAGATCTAGCAGAAGAGCGGAAAGTGGAAACAGATAAGTGGGTCTTTATAGAAGGATGCAAAAATCCAAAAGCAGTTACAATACTCATACGAGGAGGCTCTCAAAGAGTTGTAGATGAAGCTGAGAGATCGTTACATGATGCATTAAGTGTCACAAAGGATGTTCTTGAAAAGCCAGCAATAGTTGCAGGAGGAGGAGCGCCAGAGGCGTACGTAGCTGGAAAATTGAGAGATTGGGTGGGTACCCTTTCTGGCAGAGAACAGCTTGCTGCGGAGAAGTTTGCAGAATCATTAGAGGTTATCCCTCTTACTTTAGGTCAGAATGCCGGTATGGATCCAATAGATGTGATGACTGAATTGAGGGCCAGACAATCAAAGGGCTCAAAATGGACCGGAATTGATGTTAGAAACGCAAGGATTGCAGATATTTCCAAGCTAGAGATTCTTGAACCCGTTATTGTAAAGGAACAAATAATCAAGTCAGCTACGGAAGCTGCATCGATGATCCTACGTATAGATGATGTTATTGCAGCTAGTAAATCGGCTGGAGGACCTGGTGGTGGAGGCATGCCTCCGGGTGGAATGGGCGGCATGGGTGAGATGTAATCGCTCCGCCCAGAGCTTCGACCTATGCTAGAAGTCATTTAGCCTCTAGTATTCTGTTTTTTACTTTTTAGCTATATCATGTGATGCATTCAACTTTAGAGGATCTACTTCATTGCAGTTCCTTCTGGATTATGTCTCTTATAGAAGAACCAGTTTCCTGTAACTCAATAACTTTTATAAGGTAATTTCTCCAAGAAATTTCTCCCAATGCTCTCTTCCAAGATTCATAGCCTGAAACTAACTTATCAAACGATCTATGATGGTAAGCGCAGTACTTTCCAGAAGTCGCTTGAAAACAAATCGAGCAAAATGAGGTGGAAGAAGCCGTTTGCTAATACCTATTGTGGGACTTGTGAACTGATAGAATTGTAGGTCGTATACTTATACTATTCAATCACTTGGCCTAGTGTGAGGGGAACTCTCAAGGGCTCCGATATGGGAGATTCCTTTGATGGATCGGTAACTGTAACTAAAGCTGTAACATTCTTTAACGCAGTGTCATTGAAAGTGGTTGCAAGCTGAATGGTACCCGTCTCATTTGCAGTTATAGGGGAAGGAAAGGAGGATGTTCTGACTAGAGTGTCGTTTGCCGCGTATACCTCCATTATAGCATTTATTGGCTCATTAATTACCAGTGGATTTGACACATTATAATCAACAAAAAGCTTTACTTGATTCCCAGGATCGACTGTCAATGGTATGTAGTGGGCAGTATCAAGTTTCAAGGAGACGCTGTTAGTATCAAACTCACTTGTTAGATTGGTGGTCAATTCTGTAGTTTGCTGTTGACTAGGTTGGTCCGGGATAGATTGGTTTTGTTGTTGTATCTCAATTTCGGGGAGATCGGTCCCAGGCAAGATCGTTACTTGTGCGTAGACGGGGGAAGAAACCAACAGTATTGTAATCAAGGGAAGCAAGACTGCTGACAGTCTTGTTAAAATCGAGGACATGAATTGAATTTGATATCAGTCAGATATATATTCTATATTCAACTTTTTTTGATGGATTTGTCATTGTTAAGAAATCATACGACCTCAACATCATGAGGAAGGCTTTCAGTATACCCGGCTGAAGTGATTTTTACAAACTTAGCGTTCTTTTGCATTTCTGCTATTGTCTTTGCACCACAGTAGCTAAGCCCCGAACGTAGCCCCCCAACCAATTGCCTAATTATGTCGACCACGCTACCCTTGTAACCTACCATTGCTTCTACGCCTTCTGGCACGTAGTCATTAAGATCGTCTGACTCAATCACCTGCGAACCTTCTTCTCGGTACTTTCTACCCAAAGACGCGTAAAAGGAAGCCATTCCTCTGTACATTTTGAATTTCTTACCATTCTTAACGATTGTCTTGCCAGGACTTTCATCCGTGCCCCCAAATAGACTCCCAACCATAACAGAAGATGCTCCAGCTGCTAGGGCTTTCGTGGCGTCACCAGATGTCCTTATTCCACCATCTGAGATAATTGGAATGTCATAATCTTTTGTCACGTGGGCACTGTCAACGACCGCGGTTACCTGTGGTACTCCAGAACCTGTAATGACTCGCGTAATGCATATCGATCCAGAACCAACTCCTACCTTTACCGCATCTACTCCAGCTCGAATAAGGTCCTTAGATCCATTTCCAGTCGCAACATTTCCTGCTATAAGCTCACAATTTGGAAATGCTTTCTTTATCATTTTTACCGCATTTATTGCGTTATCACTATGCCCATGTGCAATGTCAACGACTATCACATCCGCCCCGGCATCCAGCAATGTCTCAGTCCTTTCTAAAAAATCACCCTTAACTCCTACGGCAGCGCCCACCAATAACCTCCCTTTCTTATCCTTGGAAGCGTACGGATACTGTTCCATCTTGAGAATATCTTTACTTGTAACTAGACCTACTATACGGTTCTTCTTATCAACTACTGGTAGCTTTTCTATTCTATGTTTATGAAGAATCTCCTTAGCTTCCTCTATAGTGATCCCTTTTTGGGCCGTGATTACATCTTTACTCATTGAATCAGATACCTTTTTTGTGGGGTTACTCTCAAAAGTGATGTCTCGTCTGGTAATGATGCCCAGTAATCCATGATCATTATCCTCAACAAGTAACCCGGATACTCCATAGTTAGTCATCAGCTTCCTTACGTCTGTTACCTTCATGTCCTGGCCAACCGTATACGGCTGCTCAATTATAACGGATTCGGATCTCTTGACCCTCAAGACTTCATCAACTTGGTCTGCAATAGTCATAAATCTGTGAATAATCCCTATTCCACCTTCACGAGCTAAAGCGATAGCCATTCCAGATTCGGTGATCGTATCCATATTCGCGCTGATCAGGGGAATGTTAATGTAAATATTCCGTGATAGCCTTGTTCTCAAATTAGTTTGGCTCCGAGAAATGATATGTGATCTAGTTGGAACGATTAGAACGTCATCAAACGTTAGTCCCTCTGTAATCTCCAAATAATACCTTACTTAGGTGTTCAGCAGAGGGATTATAAGTTTTGCCTCAAATTCTTGCGCTAATAAAATGCTAGATGAGGGGATCGAAACTGGTGAAGGGGTCAGAGTGGAGAGCCTGTATAGCCATCATGAGGACCACATTAAGCCAACTCTTCATGGGTCGTTAGAACCGGAATTTTGATCCAAAATACCAACAGATTAAAATAATATTTCACCAAAAATTTGATGTTGCAGGGGCTTTATCTTTGAAAGGCACAAAATACAATATTGCAATATTTGACACATTTAAGACTCGGAAGGATAAGTTCACTGGAGAAGCGAAAAGACAAAGGGGAATTATCGCTCATCTTGCCTCGGAACAAAGCCCGGAGCTGCGTACAAGAACTTCCATAGCTCACGTAATTGCAAAAAAACATGGGATATTATGGCAAAACATTTATTCAGGAATTTTTCGGGATCTCGACGAGGTCCTAATCCCTTCAGGCGTGGTAAAGGAGGGCGGCAGGTTGCCCTTAAGGCGTGGACCAAGAGCCCTACAATTGGAGGGAGTACCATTCTACGAATTAACGGAAGCAGGATTATTGGTGGCATCATCCATCGAGGAGCTTGGGAAAGAGCATAGAACCAAGTCTTTAGGAGCATTTATTGGCTCTCTAAAGCCCGCAAATAGGGAAGAAAAGATCCTCTATGATGGTATACTTCTCTTGATGAGCATCGCTCCTTATTTCGTATCGAAAATAATCAATGAATATATCCATTCATATAGTATTGGCGTAGTAGATAGCATTATACCTATGAATGTGAAGAACTTTAAATCGGTTATTTCTGATCATATCGGTGTAGAAAGGGAGCTGCTTGATGCGTTTGTAAATTCAAATAAAGATCAACAGGCTCTTATTATGAATTTTATGAAGATTCTTGCTTAGTTGAGTAAATATCTCTCTATTTCTCATTAAAGTTATGGCTTGTTAGATGAATAGCATCAATTTTGTATAAAATCTGATACAGAGGTCCCAACCATAGGTGCTTCATTTTGCATTATATCTCCTTATAGAGTTGACAGACTGGAATAGCTTTAAAATAGAATTTCGATAAATAAGAAATTCTTGCCCAGGGGTGAAATAAGAACCAGAAACTCTGGGTTTCTGAGATGAGTAAACATTCATAAAATAAAACATATAAATATCAAGTGGATAGTGGTCCTCTGTCCTTGGTGCATATAAAAAAATTAGAGGTCTACGGTTTCAAATCTTTTGGTTTCAAGAATTCCGTTTTAACATTCGATAAAGGGCTTATAGCAGTTACTGGGCCAAATGGTTCCGGTAAAAGTAACATTCTTGACGCGATAATGTTTGCTCTTGGGGAGAATAGCCCAAAAGTACTTAGAGTAGATAGATTTCAGTCGCTTTTTCACGATAGTCAGAACACCCGTCATAAGATGATCCACGTAAGTCTCACCTTTGATAATCACGATCGAGGTATCCCCATCGACTCAGACAATGTAACTTTGACAAGAGATATGGAAGGCCAAGCAGGCGACAGTGAGTACTATCTTAATGGAAAAAAAGTTACGAAAGGGACCATAGTTGAACTCTTGGAGATCGTAATTGCTACCTCTAATAAGTTGAACATCGTACAGCAGGGGATGATAACTAGAATTTCTGAACTCAATTCTGATGAACGGAGAAGAATTATCGAAGATATAATTGGTTTATCATACTTTGATGAGAAGAAGACTGAAGCACTAAAGCAGCTTGATGAATCAGATAGACGTTTAGAAGTTGCTTTTGCACGAATCGATGAGGTTAGAAAGAGAATCGACGAACTTGAAATTGAAAGAAATGAACAAATGAAATTTTTGAATATTGAAAATGAAATTAATAAATATCGAGCCATCAGGATTTCAAACCTTATCGTGTCGACTCGGTCAAAGACTGAATCAATAGAAGACCGTTTAAAGAATTCCAGCTCTCGTTCTTCGTCTTTGGAAGAGGAAATTAGTCAATTGAATGCCCAAATCGAAGGCATCGAGCAACAAAGGGCGAAATATATGAAAGAGTTGGATATAACGAATAAGGATAAGGCGTTAGTTGAAAGTAGATTATCAAACATAGTCTATGAATCAGAAAGGAACCGAGCAGTTCTGAAAGAAGCGGATCAGCGAATCATGAATATTGAGAGAAGGTTGAAATCAATTGAATTTGAGAAGTTAGCTCTAGAAGAAAAATTCTCTGGATCACAATTGGAATTAGAAAGGGTTGAGCAAAGCGTAAAATTAAAAAGATCCGAGATGAGTGATCTCACGTCTAAGTTATTTTCGACAAATGCAAAGATAGACAAGATAGCTTCCACTGAAGGTGTATTTAATACAAGAAAGGTGGGCATTGATGGTAGGTTAAATGTTTTGCTTCGAATACAGAGTCATTTCGAAGCATTTGTTGCAAGATTGGAGGAGAGGAGGGCACAGATACTGAGAGCTATAGACAGCACTAATGCGGAGGTCTTGTCACTTAGAAATCAAGCTTCTAGATTCAATTTTCTAAATCGCTTGCTAAATATGGACCTGCAAATATATTTACAACATCTTCAATCTTGTAACAATTCTGCTGGAAGACTATTAGATACGAAGATACGTAGTGAGCAAGATCTCTCTAATTCATCACGACTTGTAGTTACTGCACAAAATGCCGTATCTCAAAGGTATGACGATTTCACCCAAGTCATGAAGAGTCCAAATACAGAATACTTCGCTATTTCAAGCTTGCTAGAAGCCTCCGAGTACCTAGGAATAGTGGGATTGGTTCAAGACTTGATAAAGTTCGAAAGAGTTTATGAGAGGGCGATCCTTGCTGCAGCATCGGATTGGATGAGAGCAATTGTAGTATCCGACATGAAATCTATGATTTCTGTTCTTAGGTATTCGTTGAACAAAAAGTTACCCAGATTTAAAATAATTCCTCTCGACATATTGAATTATCACACTCTCAAGTCTGAAATAGAGCAGCTTTACGAAAACGACACTATTGGCATGTTGGGGACTTTAGACAGGTTTGTAAGTTCTGGGTATTCGCAACTAGTGATGTTCCTATTTCGAGATATAATACTTGTTCGTACATCATCGACTGGTTACGAGCTAGCAAGGAGAGGATTCAAATCTGTGTCCTTGTCCGGCATATCGTTCGAACCCAGTGGAGCACAAGTATCGATTGATTTTGGAACTAAAATCTTTGACGTGAGCAAGACCGCTCTAACTACAGAGATTGTGAAAAAATTAGAGTCGTCTGCAAGACATCTCAGTTCTTTTGTGGAAATGAAAAAATCGAACCTTAAAGGACTCACAAATGACCTGGTTAAGCTAGAGCAATTGGAATTTAGAGCCGAAACAAATATCACAAGTTTACAAGAAAGGATATCATCCGTTAAGGAGTCAATTTCTACTACGGGAAGACTGTTAAAGAGACGAATAGAGGAAGCTACAATACTGAGAGAAAATCGGGAGAGCATTGAAATTATGCAATTGGTGTTCGATGCACGTCTATCTCATTCCAAATCCCTAGTAAGTAAATTAGTGTTTCTGTCAGAAAAGATAAACAAGTTGCAAGGAAGTAGGGAATTTGCAAGCTTGCAAAGTGAGAAAAATAATATCATGAAGGCTATAGAGAAAACCGATTTAGAACTCAGAGAGATGATTACTGAATCCACACCGATCAAATCAATGGTGCAAGCAATTCAACAAAAGATTCAAGAACTTTATGAAGAAGATAAACAACTTCTAAATGAATTACAACAAAAGCGGAATGAATCAGAGAAGATGAGAAAAATTCTAAATAGTGTGGATTCTGAAATTTTGACACTTAGACAGAAAGAACAGGACATTATTGATTTAACTGGGAAATCTTATGGAGTGGTTTCCGAATATGAACAAAAAATAAAGTTGATGCGGGATAATGAACGCAAGTTGTCAAAGGAATATTCTACCCTAGATCGCGATATTGCCATCTATAAGAGGGACATCGAACAGCTACGTAGCAAATACGAAGAGCTAACAGCTGAGCTTAGATCATTAAATTATGAAGAGATGCCACAAGATCTAGATGTGGACATAATATTGGAGAATTTGAATGCTGAGTACGATTCTATAAGAAACAGGGTTAACTTACGTGCTAAGGACGCTTATTCTGAAATAGTTGAAGGTTATCGCAGTATGTCCGAACGGAGAAATGAACTTGAAACCGAACGTAATTCGATTGTCGAATTCATAGAGGAGATAGCTAAGGAAAAAAGCCAGGTATTTGATGATGCATTTTCTAAGGTGGACCAGAACATCAGGCAGACATTTGCCGAAGTGACAGAGGGGGGATCAGCTTGGCTTGAAATTGAAAACCCCGGTGAAGAAACAAGTGGTATCATGCTGGTAGTCCAGTTTCCTGACAAACCCAGACGCGAATCGACGTCGCTTTCTGGAGGAGAAAAAACTATGGCCGCAACGATATTTCTGTTAGCATTACAGTCACTAAAGCCCTCTCCCTTTTATCTCATGGATGAAGTTGATGCTCACTTGGACGCGAACAATACAGAGCGATTGCTAAGTGTTCTCTTGAGACGATCGATCGACAACCAGATTATGATGGTGACTCTGAAAGATTCTACCGTGGCCAGGGCAAGTCTAGTTTATGGCGTCTATCCTAAGGATGGTGTTTCTCATGTCGTAAGGTATAATCATGGCAAAAAGCTAAGCCCAAGCCCAAGCTTACAGTCAAATCCATGACTTTGATAGGTAGTGACAACTACAACAACAAGGAGTCTTGGTGCGCACATTAATTAGTCATATAAAAAACATGAGACAAAGTGTTCTGTACTACCCTCAACTTGCCTGGGATTGCTCAGATTACTAAGACGCGGCTCTTTTTTGCATTTATCCATTGAATAAGGACATCTAAAATAAAAATTACATCCCACTGTAAATATTTTTTCCCCTTCACGTATGCGAATAGTTT
Source organism: Nitrososphaeraceae archaeon (assembly GCA_035641095.1). Lineage (GTDB taxonomy): Archaea > Thermoproteota > Nitrososphaeria > Nitrososphaerales > Nitrososphaeraceae > TH5896. Next base: position 19,703 of record DASQUV010000095.1, on the reverse strand, counting down.
TTGTTTTTTGCAAGTTTGTGGGATTCGCTTCAGAAACTGCATCGATAAGAGCTTGGGTGTACGGATGGAGAGGACTAAGTAAAACCGTATCAACCGCACCCATCTCTACTACCTTCCCAGCGTACATAATAGCAATCTTGTCTCCGATATATCTGGATGTGCTAAGATCATGTGTAATATACACATAAGATATTTTGAATCTGTCTTTAAGCTCCTTCATCAGCTCAAGTATCCCTGCCCTGACCGATACATCTAGCATTGATACAGGCTCATCTGCAATTATAACTGCTGGTTTCACAACCAGGGCTCTGGCAAGTGCAACTCGTTGTCGCTGACCGCCAGAAAGAGAGTATGGATAATTACTTGATAGCTCGACTGCAGGTTCAAGTTTAACATTCTCCAACGCTTTGTATACCTTTTCTTGTCGCTCCCTGCGTGAGCTACCCTTTTCGTGGATATTAATTGGTTCCATTATAATATCTAGGATTTTCATTCTAGGATTGAGTGATGTATATGCATCTTGGTGTACCATTTGGACAGATCTCCGAAATTCGTTAAGATCATCCTGCTTTTTTTTTGTGATATCATTGCCCTTGAATATTATTCGACCTTCGTCTGGTTCTATTGCTCTCAAAAGCAATCTCGCAAGTGTTGATTTTCCTGAACCGGATTCGCCAGCAATGACGTAGACCTGACCTTCATCTAGTCTTAAAGATATGCCGTCAACCGCCTTCACGAAAGAACCGGAGCCTTTTCTTATCGCGCTCATTAAACCCCTTGACATTCGAAAGTATTTTTTTAGATTTTCAGCTCTGAGTATTTCCTGCAAGAATATAGAACTAAGCGTATGTTTTACATATATACACTTTTTTCCTGGCTTCTCATGTATGTGTGAAATAACCAAATCAGTCTGTAAATTCCAAGTGGAAAATTAGTTTGAATCATTAAAACGATACTACTCATGAGCAAGATTATAGTAAAATATAGGTTCTAATTCGGTGGAACATGGAAACCACTACTACTTTCCATATACTTTTTTTCTCGACGAATTGTATTTCAACTTAAGTAGATAACATGTTAGTGAGAGGATAGGTTGTCAGCGATCAATACTACTAAAGCTGCGAGGGTTTATTGGGATAATAAATTTAAACGCAGTAAGAAAATGGAAGATAGTTTGTAGTTTTTAGTTTTTAGTTTTTCGATAGAATACTAATGTACAAGTGGGTCATAGAAAAGACTTGTAGGTCAGTTTAGTTATCCTAGCTCTTATATTATCCCTAAAACGAATTCGAATTGAGCATGGTCATAACTATCAACGTATTCTTCTGATCGTCATTTTGGTCTAAACAAGTCATTGAAGTTCTTAACTTTCTTGATCTTAGTCACTATGACCATAGAACCTATAGATATTGCAAGAACAAACGCAGCAAGGGGGCCAAATTCTGGAACAATGTGTGTCCCAGTAATCTCGATCTGCTCGGATCCGTTACTGAATTCAACATTCAATATCCTTGCTTCTGTGTTGTTCATGATTTCTTCATATTGTACGAACTGACCATCAACAAACACGGCATAAGCATCGTCTGCGTTCGATTGCTTTTTAGAGTCAATAACATCTCTTGGCAGCTCGATGGCTAATACGCCATCAGAAACTGCAGAGATATCAGCAGCCAGCGTTATGTTGTCTCTTTGTACCCACATTGCCTCCAATTGATTGTCTCCACTAATCTGATATCTCACATGATACGATGCGTTCCCTATCTTCAATTCTTTGGTGTTCACAAGATGGGAAGCAGCAGTTTCGTCTAGTTGAGATATCGTCTCATTCAGCTGTCCGTATACAGCGTAGTAGGGAATACAGGTATATATGAACAATGCTAATACTACGAAGCCGGTTAAGAGAACGTAATATTGTCGTGAAATTTGGACCAGAGCGGCATTAATTGAAAACAAATTTCTCAGGTTTAGTTGAAGATATTGGCTTTAAAGTTATCCCTTGGTATTAGATATCAGCAGCAATCTGATCCTTTATCTCTAATAGTTGAGGTTAGTTCGTACTCTCTCAGGTTACATCTAAATAGGCAACTTGTAGTATTGGAAGAAGGTCATAGCATTGAAGCCTGCTGCAGGATCCAAGTTTCGAGAATTGAGTTTGACTGATAGACTAGCTCTGATTAAGAAAAGTGGCTCTCTTGAGGATAGAGAGGTCCAATTTCTCAAAGATTCAGCACATAGTTTGGGTTTTGATAATGTGAATAGAATGATAGAAAATGCGATAGGAGTATTTCCTGTCCCAATGGGAATTGCAACGAACTTTTTGATTAACGACATGGACTACCTCATTCCTATGGCAACAGAGGAGCCATCCGTGATTGCCGCGACAAGTAAAGCGGCGAAAATAGCAAGACTCACTGGCGGATTTCACGCTGAAGCAGATGATTCCTTAATGATTGGTCAAATTCAAGTGATTCCAGATGATAAGCCTCTTGAGACAATTTCAAGAGCAATTCTCAAGAAAAAAGATGAATTGTATATGATTGCCACCTCGACAGCTAGATCATCAAAAGTGGAAGATATCGAAGTTAGAACAGTCCAAGACGAGAGCCCGCTAGGAATGGGTACCATGATCATTGTTGAACTCATAATCAACACTCGTGATGCGATGGGTGCCAACGTTGTTAATACGATGTGCGAAGCTGTCGGACAAGCCATTGAGACTATTACTGGAGGCAGGACGGTACTAAAGATCCTTTCAAACTATTCGGTGCGCAGACTAGTTAGATGTAAAGCTACTTTCCCGAAAAATCAAATTGGTGGCGATATAACAGTGGAACGAATCCTTCGTGCATATGCTCTTGCCTATTCAGATGTCTACAGAGCCGTTACTCATAACAAAGGTATCATGAACGGCATTGATGCCGTTGCATTGGCTACCGGACAGGACTTCCGTGCAATTGAGGCTGCGGCCCATGCTTATGCCAGTAGGGGAGGTAACTACAGGTCATTGTCAAAGTGGAGTAGGGATGAAAATGGTGATCTTGTTGGTGAATTGGAAATGCCTATGGCTGTAGGGATAGTGGGAGGGGTGACAAAGGTACATCAGATGGCAGCGACGAATTTAAAGATTTTAAAAGTTAATTCTTCTCAAGAACTTGCGATTGTTATCGCATCTGTGGGTCTAGCCCAGAATTTAGCAGCGTTACTCGCACTGGCTTCTGAAGGGATTCAGAAAGGGCACATGAAGCTACATTCACGCAATATCGCTTTCATGGTTGGGGCAAGAGGCGATATAATAGACGTTATATCTGAGCAACTTGTCAGAGAAGACAATGTAAATCTAGTTAGAGCAAAGGAATTGATGGCTAAATTCAGCCGAGGGTCAAATCAATGATTAGGTATATACAAAGGATCAGGCATTTCTCAAACACTTAGCCATGTCTATAGTTAAGTTTGCAATTCCAAAAGGCAGTATTGAAGAAGCAACATTTAGAGTACTCGAACAGGCATGGCAAACTGTTAGTGGTCACGGACGAACATATCGCATCAAACTTAGTGATCCAGATATCGAAGTGAAAATACTGCGTCCTCAAGAAATTCCTACTTATGTTCAAGAAGGTTTTTATGATGTCGGAATTACTGGTAAGGATTGGGTAAGAGAAGCCAATGCTTATGTTTCTCACTTACTTGATTTGGAGTATGGGCATGTTAGCCAGGTCATTGCAGTACCTGAGATTTTTCCTGTCAATAATTTATCAGATCTGATCACAGAATTCGCAGAGAGGAAGAAGACATTGAGGATTTCGTCTGAATATCTTACGACCACTTCTTCACATATAAAATCTAATAATGCATATATTAAGTATTTTGGTGACTCTGATCCCCAGATAATTACCCCTTGGTTGCGTGTGGGAGCGAACAAGAATGTGCAGATATTCCTTTCTTTTGGCGCCACAGAAGCTAAACCACCAGAAGATGTTGATGCGATCTTTGATATTACCGAAACAGGAACGACCATAATGCAGAACAACCTTAAGATTATAGATACTGTGATGGAATCGTCTGCAATACTAATTGCCAACAAGACTTCATTGATGAATATAGGTAAAAGAGAAAAGATTGCAGATATGCTCGCATTATTGAAGGGAGTAGTTGAAGCGAGAAAAAAGGTTCACATTTTTATGAATGTTAAAGAAGAAAATATTAGTTCCATCCTTGAAAGTCTCCCTGCTCTTAAGAGACCCACAATAAGTAATTTAAGTGAAAGTGGATGGTATAGCGTTAGCACGATAATAGACAAAAATGAATTTATCAAAATCCTCCCATTATTACGTAAGAGAGCTCAAGGTTTAGTAGTAAGTGAACCAAGGCAGATTCTTCAACTTGACGAGATTAATATAGATGATCATTTGTAGAATAATTAATGACGATAATTTGATCCATAGTTATTTTGCTTAATGCGACAATTTGTTTCCCATAATCACAACTTTTCCATTTGTGAAAACATTGTTGAGATACTATTCTATTGTAATTATCCCCGTTTCGCGTCACCCCATTCGAAGAAGTTATATTTTGCGGCTAGAATTATGATAGATGAGCAAAAATCTCGAGAGATTAAGCCTCTATGTGCCTGCAACGTGATGGTGACGATCTTAGAACCCACGAAGGGGTATACTGTCTATACATTTCCCAAGGGTAAAGGATGAGGAGTTAAATGGGCAACATTTGTGATACACATGAAATGCGGAAATCGAATCGAATATCACTAGTAGATAGAAAGATTAACGCACGTATCGGACAACGGCGAGAAACAAGATATGCTGTCTTAGTAAACGACATGTTAGATGATTTTGTTCACGGGAATTTAAGATCAAAGAGAGCCCTTCAAATAGTCCCTAAATTAAGGGCATTGTTAGATGCTGCGAGAGCGAAGGACATTCCAATTTTTTATTGCAATGATGAACACGAAATTTCTGACCCTGAAATTAAGATATGGGGTCCTCATGCCATCAAATTTACTCCAGGATCTAGGGTGATTCACGAACTTGAACCACAACCAACTGATTTTATGGTTTCAAAAAGGAGCTACGGTTCATTTGATAATACTAGTCTTGAAAAGCTTTTAAGAAGCATTTACGAAGGACAAGGAGCCAATACTCTGATTATAACTGGAATACACACACACATTTGTGTTAAACATACAGCTTATGGCGGATTTATTAGGGGATTCAACATGATTATTCCCGAAGATTCTGTCACTGCGTTCACAAAAGAAAACCATAAGTCTGGCCTACAGTACATAAAGGAGAACTACGGAGCTACAATTAAGAGAACTTCGCAGCTACTCACAGAGCTAAACTCATACTGATTTAATACCATATGCGAGTTTTTTGGTCAAGATCATGTGATTGCTAAAGAAACTATAGCAAAGATGGTTGATTACAACACGAAATTAGAAGGAAGGCAAGGATTCTACTATTTGTAATAGGAGCGACTTAACATAAAGGATTTAGCACCTTAATTGCTATAGATTCACTTACATCCTCAAGCGAATTCGATTTATGACTATGATATTATCTTTTCAGGCGAATTAAGGGTGGAGGGAAAAATCCAAGATCGAACTAGAAATATTCGGCTTGCAGCGTCTACTACCAGGTGTGATATGAAAACCTGCTAACGTAACAAATAGGATCCGTTATATAGACTGGAAAATCATTATTATTAGACTATAGGGCATAGAGTATCAATGGAATAGGTAGGTATAGAGTGAAGGAGTTCTTGATAAGTTATTCGTATTTAATACTCTAGTTTCAAGCAAGGAATAATAGATTCTATTATTCACTTTGAAAAGGTCTGAAATCTATCACCCCAGAGATGTCCATTACATCTATTTCGTTAGCCATTTCGCGAGCTTCTGCAGTTTCATCATCTTCGTTCATGCATCTATTATAGAAATTGCATCTGGTGCATTTCAAATTCCTCTTGGCCTGAGAGAGCCTAGGAAGAATAGACACATCGGAGCGCTCAAGTGCTTTCCTGAAAAGATTTTTTCTTCTAACCATTTCGTTCTTTAATATTTCTCTAACAATATCGTCTTTTGGCAGATGAACACTCCAACTTTCTATAGACGGCCCTTTCGCATCATGAGGCTGGAGAAAATAATCCCCCTTCGAATCACTCTTTATCCATCTCATTTCTTTCGTGTTATACCTGATGGAAATAACTCCCCGTTCAACACCGGTTATTACAAGATAATATAATAATTGACGTAGATAGGATCTGAACTTTTCATCAGATAGATTCAGTCTACTGGAGTTCAATGTATCTTTGAGTTCAACAATGGCATCATTAGACATTATATCTGGATGGGCGAGTATTCCATCGAATTCAAGATTTGCTTGGGACACGCCAATATTTGCGAGCTGAGTTATAATAAATTCGCTGGATTCTCCTCGGATGAAATGAAATATAGATTCGTCCGATATCGTATCAATTTCGGGGAATCTACGTGAATAATACTGTTTTCTTATACAGGACGAAGGAATGATATCTGAAACATGTACTTCGTCCTCAGAACGTCTTTTCTGGTTGTATCTAGATCTTAAATTCAGTTTGAGTAGATGAGTGAATTCGTCATCTCTTCTAACTAATACAGTCATATCTTAGAAGACAACTTAGAGACCGGTGTATAAAAAAAATCCTCAAATTGATAGTCTTTACCTGACTTGGATAATCGCCGTCTTTTAACTTGAACTGAACTGTTCATGTTGCTATTTCAATTATCTGATTTTGATCCATTTTTGTCTTCCTATCGTAGTTGATTAGCCCATATGCAATCTAGGCAATGCCTCTACCGCTCTCCATAATTTAGATGAACTAATTCGTCTCAATGGGGATTATTACATTTAGTAGTCAATGGTGTACAACATTCAGTAAGCAGTTTAATTTTGGACAATCGACATCATAATCATTGAAATTTCATTTTGTTATGTATATGCCAATACCACCACGCCGGGACAAGAGGACAGCAGGAAGGAGCTTCTTTGACAAAATAGAGTAGGATAACATCCATTTAAACACACAAATTCTACTCAACCAAAATTATTTATTGTAGACTTCTCGGCGTACAAGATATATTCCTGTGTCGTTCCCCTTTAACTGCAACATAAATTGTCCGAGACTAGTAGGGATCTAGATGGTGTTGAGAATTGTTGAGAATTGTTGATGTAAAAAATGTACAGTCAGATGTTGCAAAATTTAGGAAGTCACACGTAACTTTATCAGATAGTATCATAAAAAAAACAAGCGATATAATAAGATCGGTAGAAGAGTTTGGAGATCGCGCACTCCTCAGATATACTAAGGAATTCGAAGGCGTTAAACTGAAAACACTGAGAGTGTCTGAAGATGAGATTAGGACTGCATACGAAATAGTCACCTCTTCGCAGTTGAGGTCGATACATGCAATGCGAAAGCGATTGATGAAATTCGAATCAAATCTGCTTGATCACCTGAGTGGCATTGAATCACGATTCGACCGAATAAAAGTTACAAGACTACTCAGGCCTATAGAAAATGTTGGTTGCTATGTGCCAGGAGGTAAGGCTAGATACCCTAGTACCTTGCTAATGTGTTGTACTCCAGCAAATGTGGCCAGAGTGAAGAGATTAGTTGTGATCACTCCTCCTCAGAGGGATGGAAGTATTGATCCTCTGACACTGGTGGCTGCTGACATCTGCAAAGTACATGAAGTCTACAAGATTGGAGGAGCCCAGGGAATAGCCGCACTAGCCTTTGGAACAAAAAGCATTAGGAAAGTTGACAAGATTGTGGGACCTGGCGGTATTTTCGTAACGGCTGCCAAAAATATGGTTTCCGACAGAGTCGCAATAGATATGGTTGCTGGTCCTACAGAATTGTTGGTTTTTGCTGATTCAAAATCACATTCCCGACTCGTGGCCCTTGATTTAATTTCTCAATCTGAGCACAGTAGTGACACACTCTGCGGTGTGGTCACGACATCTAAACGTATGGCGATGCGAGTTAAAGAAGAAATTAATATGCTAATCAGAAGTAAGGAAGGTGTCTTAAGACGTGACATAATTACGCAAAGTCTTAATGAGAATGGCTTTATTGCAATATGCAAAGGAGAGTCAGCTGCTATCGATTTCATAAATGAATTCGCGCCCGAACATTTAGAGATAATGACTGTTAACGCGGAGTCAGTGGTTAAGAAAATAAGATCTGCAGGCCTCATTCTTGTAGGAAATTACACACCGTCGGCAGCTAGTGACTATTGTCTAGGTTCAAATCATGTGTTACCTACCTTGGGATTTGCGAGATCGCGAGCTGCTTTATCTGTCTTGGACTTTCTAAAGATAATAAGTTGTATTGAACTTACCGGGAAAAATCTAAAGAAGATTGAATCTTGTGTCAGAGAAATCACAACAGCAGAGGGATTATTTAATCATTATAAAGCAGTTGAAGGAAGATTTTTGAAATGACGTCAGAATGGCTCTCAAAAAGGCTGCAGGAATTGTCCAAACTTGAAGCGTATATCAAGCCTGAAATTCGTGACAGAATTATAAAAATGGACGCAAATGAGAATCTTGCTTTGTCTGCACAGTTCCTTAATGATATTGTGTCCAAAGCAATCTCGATGACTGACTTGAGATATTATCCCGCAGATGAATTAGAGAAGTTCTATGAACAGCTATCACGGTATTTGAACATGAATAAGAAGCATATTGCTGTTAGCAATGGTTCAGATCAAATCATAGAATCACTGTTATCGACGATAGGAAAACGAGCGAATGTTACTATTGTTGAACCCACCTTCTCATATTTCATAAACCGCTGCAAATTGCATGACCTCTCCATTGATAGCATTCCTTTGAATGAAATGGACAATAGCATTCCGCTATCAAGATTCATGAACAGTGCAAAAAAATCGAATATTGTATATATTTGTTCTCCAAATAATCCCACAGGAAATCAGTTCGACAAAGAGACCATGCTAGGCATTGTTGAATCACTTAATGACAAATTGATAATAGTTGATGAAGCATATGTAGAATTTGGGAATTATAGTTTATCCAAGTTCGTCACTAGATATGATAATTTGGTCGTCCTTCGAACTATGTCAAAAGCCTTTGGATTAGCTGGTGCTAGGATAGGGTATCTAATCTCCCAAGAGAATTTGGCAGAGATTTTTAGAACACATATTCAATCCCCTTATCCAATTAATAGCTTGTCACTAAACGTAGCCACATCATCCTTATCCTCGGGTCAGTACTTCTTGGAGATAGTTCAATTAATCAAACAACAGAGAGACCAATTGTTTCTAAGTCTTAGTAAGATGCAAGGAATTAAACCTTCCCGATCGGACGCAAATTTTGTCTTTTTTGAATCTTTTGATTTATACGACTCCATTCAAAAAGAGCTTAGTCATGAATCGATATCAATTAAGGCTCTAGGTAATATATGTGGATATAGAGGATGTTTTAGGGTTACACTGGGTACTGAAGAAATGAACGATAGATTCATTGGCTCGATGCGAAACATCATGACAAAGGATGGATAAGACTGTCCCACCCAGCAAGTTTCTTTAATGGAGGGCACGCAATTTCTACAATAAGAATATAGATGGCATCCTCTTTGATGTGGACGGAGTATTAATAGACACTAGATTTTCGTATAATCTTGCCATCAAGAAAACGGTCAAACATGTTCTCGGCATATTAAATGGGGCCAAGACAATTCACTCCATATCAGACAGTATCCTTATGAAAATGCGGCTAACTGGAGGTTTTAATAATGATACTGATACTACTTATGCCTTAATACTTACTTCACTCGTAAGTCAAATCACAAGCATGAAAGGATTGGAAAGCCTTCTCTTTGATGCAACCAATAATATTGATGCAAGAGGGATAATTTCTGTAGAAAGATATCTATCGACACTCTATCCAAGAGCTACCGTGGAGAGCATAAAACATAGGTTGGGTTATCCTGGACCTGTTGGCAAGAGTATTGTGACAACTGTGTTTGATGAGGTTTTTTACGGAACAGAATTGTTTAAACAAAGATATGGTATTTATCCTAAATACTATTTTGGTGAAGGTCTAATCGATAATGAAAAGGTTGTGATCACCAAGGGTACTACAAGATTCCTATTAAATAGATTCAATAAGAGTATAGGAGTTGTCTCTGGAAGGAGTAAATTGGCCTTTGAGTACTCTCTTCAAAGGATATTATCAACTTTTAACAAAGAGGCATGCATATTTTTGGAAGACGAGCCAAGGAAAAATGCAAAGCCTAATCCATATGGAATTAGAAAAGCAATGAAGCGAATGCTCATAAAGCATGCCATATACGTAGGTGATTCTGTAGAGGATATAATTATGGTTGGAAAGGCGAAAGAAGAAATGGGGCTAGATGTCGAATTTATTGGAGTATACGGATCGAGTGCTACGCCTATGGAAACTCGGAAAGCTCTTAAGCAGAATGGTGCGGAGTTCGTATTAATGAGCGTCAATAAACTGCCAAATATATTAAATAAAGTAATGTAAATACTTGATCGCATTTGATTGAAGAAAGTAAGCATGAAAGGATTAGTGAAACTAGTCGCTCCACAAAAGAAACAAATATCAAGGTTACAGTCAATCTAGACGGATCAGGAGAAGCGAACATCTCAACTGGATTGCCTTTTATTAATCACTTAATTGAATCTCTCGCAAAACATAGTATGGTTGATATCTATGTACTTGCTAACTCCACTGACAATATTGTTCACCATTTGATCGAGGACACTGCTATCTCTCTATCTCGTGCTTTAGACAAGGCCTTGAGCGACAGGAAGCAAATCGTTAGATTTGGTTATTCAATCGTTCCGATGGACGATGCTCTGACGATTGTTTCTATTGACCTTGTTAGACGGCAATATAGTAAAATCTCGTTGCCCCTCATCAACAATAATATTGAGGGAATTTACAAAGAAGACATAGAGCACTTTGTTCGATCACTTATAGAGAACCTTAACGCATGTGTGCATATCGATGTCAAGTATGGGGAAAATGATCATCATAAGGTTGAATCTGTAATAAAGGCATTTGCTATCGCTTTTCGTATGGCTATTAATTTTGACCCTAGGAATCAAGGTGTTGCTAGTACCAAAGGTGAGATGTAGTGGCCAATTTGGCTATTTTTGATTATGGCGCTGGGAATTTATTTAGTTTAGAATCCTCTATGAGGAAGAATGGGGCCAAGCAAGTATCAATAATAAGAGACATGGACACTTTAGATGAATTCGATGGCCTGGTACTTCCTGGAGTGGGGAATTTCGATCCTGCAATGATGTCTCTTGAACCCTGCAGAAGGATTCTAGAAAAAGCATCTGTAAAGGGAACACCAATTCTGGGCATATGCTTAGGAATGGAGATGTTTCTGGAGAAAAGTGAGGAAGGGAAGCTGGATGGGCTCAAATTGTTAGAAGGTTACGTACAGATGCTCGACAAGAAAGAAGTAAAGGTTCCACATATTGGTTGGAACAACCTAATTATTACTAACGATAACGGGAAATTACTCAGCGGAATACAGGACGGATCTTGGGTATATTTTGTTCATTCATATAGAATCGTATCTAAAGAAGAGGAGATTATTATGGCAAACACTGAGTATGGGACTAAATTTCCTGTAGTTATTGAGAAGGATAATCTCTTCGGAACCCAATTCCATCCAGAAAAATCAGGAGCAATAGGTGAAAAGATAATTAAGAATTTTGTCGGAGTGTGCAACCAGAGTAAATGAGGGTCATTCCTGCAATCGATCTATTGGATGGGAAAGTTGTAAGATTAGTCAAGGGAGATCCTGATAATATGACCGTCTATAGCGACAATCCTGTTGAAGTGGCTGAAAGATGGGCTGCTGAGGGAGCAGAAATGTTACACATAGTTGATTTGGATGCGTCTTTACAGACGGGAAATAACAATCGGAAAATGATATATAAAATAGCTGCATCTACCCAGATACCGGTACAGGCCGCTGGAGGAATAAGATCGGTTGAGATTATTAATGAAATGCTTAAAAATGTGAATAAAATTGTTCTGGGCACGATTGCTTTTCAGGAACCAGATCTTATTGGAAAAATGATTAAGAAAAAGAAAGAACGGATTGTACTTGCTGTTGATTATCGGGATGGAACAGTACTAGTGAATGGTTGGAAAGAAAAGACCAATTTCTCGATTCAGGATGCCATTTATGATTTTCAAACTGTGGGCCTTACAGAATTTCTGTTGACAAGCGTTGAAAAAGATGGTACTCTTTCCGGTCCAGATTTTTCTAGTTTGCGATACGCGTCTACGTTTCCTGGCATAAAAATAATTGCAAGTGGAGGAGTTTCCAGCTTGGAAGATATCTTACGTGCACGAACGGCTGGATGTTCTTCAATAATTTTAGGCAAAGCACTCTATGATAGAAGGATAAGTATCTCGCGTGCGAGAGCCCTAGCGTAAAGATATGGCACTTTCAAAAAGGATAATTCCTTGTTTAGACGTTGATGCCGGTAACGTTGTCAAGGGTGTAAATTTCTCTGATGTGAAAGTCGCTGGTGACCCGGTATTTTTTGCAAAAAAGTATACTCAAGAAGGAGCAGATGAGATAGTCTTTCTTGATATCAATGCATCACATGAAGGTAGAGAAGCTCTAAAGACTGTCATCAAGGAAGTAGCAAAGGTTATCAACATACCATTTACGGTAGGCGGGGGTATTAGAAATCTTCATGATGCAAGAGAGATTTTGTTGAGCGGGGCAGATAAAGTTTCAATTAATACCGCTGCAGTAAAGAATCCTGAGCTTGTTTCTCAATTAATGGGTCTTTTTGGTAAGCAATGTGTTGTTGTGGCTATAGATGTAAAACGGCATCATCTTTGTCCCTCATTTGAAATGAAGAGTTACTGGTTCGAAGTAAGAATATTTGGTGGCCGTCAAGACACAGGCATTGAAGCAATAGAATGGGCCAAGAAAGTAGAGAGACTCGGAGCTGGAGAAATCTTGTTAACAAGTATTGATAAAGACGGGACTGAAAATGGATATGATCTTGAATTGATTCAAGCTATCAGTAAAGCAGTTCGGGTTCCAGTCATAGCTTCTGGAGGATGCGGATCACAAGAACATATACTGGAAGTATTTCGTAAGACCGATGTAGAAGCCGCTTTAGCTGCCTCAATTTTCCATTATGAAAAAGCGACAGTCAATTCTGTGAAGCAGTATCTCAATGAAAATGGAATAAACGTCAGAATTTGAAATATTAGTCTAGGAACATCTACTTACATGGTAGGGAAAAACAAATGGTAGCACCTTTCTCTCTCCGTATTGTGTTGGACCCAGATTTTACTTTCATGCGCCTGTATAATACTCTTTGATACGAACAACCCCAACCCAGTACCCTTATCTGATCTTGTGACAAACTTTTCAAAAATCCTAGGCATAATAGCTGGATCTATCCCACAGCCAGTATCTGTTATTGTAACTACAGCAATCCGCTTTCCTTCATTTTCTTGTTTTCGTTCTCTTCTTAACGATACTAACACATTGCCTTCGCTTGTGAATTCTAAAGCGTTACCTATTATATTGCGAACGACTTGTGATATCCTTTCTTTGTCAGCTTCTACAACTATATTTTCATTTGGAGGTTCATATAGTACAGATATGTCCTTTCGGCTATTTGCAGATTTCATACCTTCTTTATGATAATCTTGTGCTATATTGAAGAGCAAATCATTCAACTTGAATTTGCATTTTCTTAAAGTTAATCTCTGACTCTCGATTCTGCTTGTATCAAGTATATTTTCAGCAAGTCTTTGGAGCCGTTCTGCATTTCTAATGATGACGTCTAGTGATTCTTGCTCCTTTCCTTTCATGTACTTTTTCTCATACTTGAGAAGATGTGCTAGACCAACTATAGGTTGAATAGGTGTTCTAAGCTCGTGTGCTGCGACGTTCATGAATTCTTTTTGCATTTGATTTGCCTTTTTCGATTCTAAATTAATAATTCGCTCGTTCCAAAGCAGTTCAAACATCCATCGGTACAAGTCTGCACTCCTTTTATTATTCGAATAAATGGCAAAACCAATCGCTTCTAGAAAACTTTCAGCTTCGGGTCTTACTAGTTCTACCCTCAGGAACTTTGAACTATTATGTATAGCCCACGCTGTGAATTGCTGCCATCGATTAATTTAACATTTGGCGAGGCATTGAGTATTTTTTTCTGTATCTGTTTATTCTCGTCAGATAATGGGCAGATAATCTTTATAACCGCGCCATTTCTGGATGCGTTTAGCAATGAATCAATCACGCCAAGTCTATCTATCCTTATCAAGGCTCTATCATTGGGAAGAAGTAATACAACTTCGTTTACTGCAGATTTTGCCAGTTCGATTAGAATCTCACTTATTCTTTCAGTGTCATTGATTATTTCAAAGAATTCTGACTGTATGCCCCTCTCTATCTCTTCAATTCTCTGTTCAGCAGGCATAGACTTATCCCAGAGACTATTGAATAGATATTGTTGCTGCTCTACAATTCCCCTGACATTACTGTAAATAATGTGTGATTGAAGTGTGATTGAATTGAAGTTTGAAGTTCTGCGTTAGAAGTCGCTATACCAATATAACCGGCATTTCTTACAGCAAAATTTGCTTTGATCCCCCAACATAGCGAACGACTTCGGCAAATTTCATCAACTCCTTACAATAGTTTATGTTTTCCCTGTCAATGTCTGTTAGAAATCTTAATTGAATACCTCTCTGTTCTTTTTTAGAATTTTCTGATAGTTTCTCGTAAACTTTAAGAACAAATGCAGGAGCATTAGAATCACCACAGGCGTCTATTCTATTTTCATTAGATAAAAACTGTAATATTGTATTCATTATATTTACTTCACCATACAATACTTCAGTCTTTGTAGAATGATTATCCTGAGAAGGGATCAAAGTGTTGGGAATTAATGTATGCCTGATTTATAATTAAGCATTACTACGATTTGAAACCAGTATTAGGTATGCAGATAGTAAGTCTTTAAAGCTCTTGTGATGAATTGCTATCTGAATAGAAATTTAGAGGCTGAACTATGGAAGAAAAGTTTACCTCTAAAATTCATATACTGACAACAGTTACTCCATTTCGGTGATGGATTGTTACCCAACTTGTAGAGATATTATGCATAGGAGATGAATTACTTACAGGATTAGTTTCAAATACTAACTCAGAATGGCTCTCGAAAAAGATTACATGGATCGGTGGATATGTGAATAGGGTTACGATCATCGGCGATGACGTTTGTGCGATATCATCTGCAATTAACGAATCTCTAGAAAGAGGAATAGATTACTTGATAATATCAGGAGGTTTGGGTCCGACTCCCGACGACAAAACATTGGAAGGTGTTTCTTCTGCCTTAGGGCGAAAACTTGAATTGAGTGGAAAGGCGGTGGATATGATGCGGAAAAGCTATGAAAGACTTTCAATTGAGTATCAGCTAAATGAATTTCGGCTAAAAATGGCCATGATTCCTACAGGTTCGATACCTGTTCAAAATATCGTTGGCATTGCTCCGGCTGTTTTGATAGAAGCAAAATCAAGTCAGAGATCTGTGATAAGGATTTTTTGCTTACCGGGGGTGCCAATGGAATTGAAAGGGATCTTTTCAGCTTTTGTGATCCCAATTCTTAAAAAACATCTTAGTGGATATCACGTCATCGAAACCACTCATGAAGTAATAGGAGTAGGTGAATCTTCCCTTACTCCTATACTCTTCAAGATAAAGAATTCAAATCTACCACAATCAATATATGTAAAAACCCACCCCAGGGGATATACTTCCCACCATAAACCAAAATTAAGAATTCAAATTGTTTCAAGAGGCCACATTAGGAAAAAAGTTCAAACAAAATATAAAGAAACCTTCAATCTTATAATGGATGAAATTAATAGGCTAAATGGAAAGATTGTCGGCTAAATGGGTAGTAGGTATTTCAATCAGTAAATAAGCTTTTTTCAGAAAATTAGAAAATGAGCTACTTAATTTATTGTTGGCACGCTCTCTCCTTGAACATCCTGCTATTGGAAACTCCTCAACCATCGTATTGCATCATTCCATTGCATGAAATTACACTTAATTTGTGAAATTAAGAAATGACAAACTCTGTAATAATACGACAAAACAAATGACAGGAGTGTAATTTCTCATTGAGAACAAATCAACAAAATGCCTATGACGGTCGAGATCTAGTCTTCCGATGACGAGGGTGGATGGCGGTTGTATTGAAATAAATATTTGGAGCAACACAAAAGAGAAAAGCTGAACATGTATGACAAATGGTAAGATTATAGTTCTAGAGGGAATAGATAAATCAGGCAAAACAACGCAATCAAAGCTACTCGTGGATTATGTTAGCTCTATGACAGGATTTAATGCAGTGCAAATGAATTTTCCTAATTATAGCACTTTTAGTGGAATCGAAATTCATAGACATCTAAAAGGCCAGACAATATACAATCCGCATGCGTTACACATTCTGTTTACACTAAACAGATATGAACAGAAGCCTGTAATTGAAAGATTACTCGATGAGGGATCGGTCATAGTTATGAATCGCTACTATCAAAGTAATATTATTTATGGACTGGCTGATGGAATTACTAGACATGAATGGCTTGAGTCTCTCGACGGGGAGATGCCACAAGCTAATTTAATTATAATATTGGACGTATCTGCAGAGGAATCCATGTCCAGAAATCCGAATCCAGACGTCAATGAAGAGGATAAGAATTACCTTAAAAAGGTAAGAAGCTACTTTAACAAATATGCCGACGCCTACGGTTGGAAGGTAGTCAACGCAAGCAACAAATCAAAGGAAGAAGTCCACATGGAAGTAGTTAAAATAGCTGAACGATATAAGATAATTTGAATTTAGAGTCTATCGAGTCAAGCCGTTATCTGCTTGTTAGTGGGCACTTGTGGTGCTCAATGAGACTTAGTTATATAATTAACTTAGAATATTAGTTACTACTTACGTAAGAACTAGTCACGGAGAGTCATCATCAACCTTTCTTAACCGTGAGATTACCGATTATTTTGATTATTTTTGATGTGTAGGGATCGAGGCAAAAACTTTTGGCCAGTCACTGATTGATTTCAGAGACTATTTCGCCATTCAATTTATCAAGGAAATATGTGAAATTATTCTTCATATCTGTTACTTTCCACACAAAATAATTGGCATTATTTATTGTTGGGTGAGAATCGCCTAAATATCGGCCTACATGATTGGAATTAAGGTTTGATTCATAGAATGACCCATTTCCTTTTATGTGTACAAATTCTGTAACAAAATCTTGGCGATCGGAGGAGGCTAGACTCCTATTATTAATCACAATTGAGATGGCGTTTTCCTTTGATATTGGCGTTCTACTAAGGGTAGGCCTTTCAAGTGACGTAACTATCCCTATATAAACTAAAATCGTCACAAGTATGCTAATGGTTATAGTTAGTGCAAATTTCTTGTCTATTTTCATCTCATATTTTTGATACGCACGCTAGATAAATTCATTGGGGAGATGCAAGTGATTATTAATAAAACTCATTCTATTCGCTGTTGACACACTTGCTGAAACTGTAATGTGGATATGGGTGGATATGGGCACTATGATCCCTATGACAAACACTCAAAAATTATACGATATTTGTGGAGAATATAGAGCCCCTATCAAAACTCATACTAGAGACACTTATTCTAGCAAGGCAAAGCTTTGGTTTGCCCAACCATTGAATGTTGATGACATTGCAGTAGATAATCCCGAATTAAGGATAGTCACTTGTCATTTGGGAAACCCTTAGATAACGGATTGCCAAGAAATCCTGTTCAAGAATTTCAACGTCTATTCAATATTTCTATACTAGTTGTTGGAGTTTTTAGGTTGCCTTCTGCTATTAGATATGTAAGTCAGATAAATAATCTACTAAATTATGCAGGCAACTTCAACGCCTTTTATATGAAAGGGATTGGCCTATTTCTAACATCGGTTCATATCTCGCATTTGTTCGAAAGCTTGAACTTGATGACGATTTATACGAATAATGATGTCAAGAAACACAAGAAGCATTTTCAGATTGTGATCGATCGGAGGCCTCCTTCCAGGTTCTGTACCGCTCAGGGATTTTATCAAGGTCACTTGGTGTTTAAATTTGATTTGAAGTATTCAAACTTGAAGTTGCAAATCGACCCCATCATTATTCCGGAGCAAATCCATGATAGTACGATATCTGAGTGTATTCATCTTTAAGCTTCAATTCTGCAATTGAAATGAGATTGCCTTCTGGGTCTTCAATTATAGCATGTTTGCCAAAAGATTCCTCAGCCGGTCTCTTGAAAAAGCTAACTCCTTTATTATCCAATTCTTTGCATACGCTGTCTAAATCACTCACATTAAATCCTATGAGCACATTGTGAGTGTTGTCTAAACCTTGTTTGACACTTGAGGCTTTTTTCTTATCTCTTTTAGGGTACAGTGCAAGAACCGTAGATCCTTCCTTTGTAGATAATTCTATCCAATCTTCAGATTCTTGTTTGACTTCCAATCCTAGGACATCTCGATAAAAGCCTATTAGTTTGGGAGCGTCTGCAACTAGAAGTATAATGGCGCTAATTTTTTTAAACATCTTAGCAGATGGGTTTAACGTTTATGAGCTTTAAAAGTATTTATCTGATTAGAAGTCAATACTATCTCATAGGCTATCTCATAGGACAGAAGATACTATACAGATAGTATACAGATATCCAATACGAATTTGGATTTTTAAATACGGCTGGTCATTTGATTTTGCTCTACTTAAACAGAGCTTTCATTCTTTGTTCTGGCCTGTATTTCTTTACTATTTCAGATAAAGGTACCCTTGCTTTTTCTCCGACTATCTTTAGGTCGAGTTTTATCTCGCCCTTTTTATCAATATCAATAATATTATACGTATCTTCGAAGATTCCTCTATACCTCCACGAACATGCTGTCCCCGCGTATGCTATCTGTAATCTCCCCAGATTCCACACCCATGGCCTATGCTTGTGCCCGCAAACAACTAGGTCAACCCCAGATTCTAAACAGGCTCTCAGCATATCACCTGCATCCAATACACCTACTAGGTTAGTATACCCCGTATCAGGTATTGCAACTAGGTGATGATGCATAGCTACTATTTTCACCCTTTTTCTGCCTCTAAACTCTTCTGAATAATTGCGCATCGTTTTCTCCATCCACAATATTTGCCGATGTCCTACTTCACCCTCATCTCTATCTGGCCGGGCAGTTCCTATAGTAAAAATAACGACATTACCGTTGTCCAATTCCCAAACATGCTTTGAAGTAGAGGGAAAGAACTTTTTGAACAGTAAGTATCCAGTGTGCCTATAGTCATGATTACCAGGCAAGATGATGATGTTAGGACAATCGAATCTTTGAATTTCCTTTTGTGCCTTTTCATACTGATAAATTATCCCTTCGTCAACCAAATCGCCAGAAATGATTATTGCGTTTGGTTTTAACTCGTTATTAATTTCACGGACAATGTCATCAAATGCATTTTGCTTAAAAAGGCCACCTATATGAAGATCTGAAATCTGAACAATCTGCATATTATGTTGTATGGTTTCTTG
>DASQUV010000094.1:0-4806 GCA_035641095.1 Nitrososphaeraceae archaeon | reverse complement strand
GCTGGAGGATATTCAATCATTTTTTGTTTCACCAGAATTAGGAGATGCTGGAGTGTCCTTCGCTGACTTTCCCACGAATGTTTCACTTATCGAATCAAATGTGATAGTCTATGGAGTTCCATTGGACCTCACAACTTCTTTTGGGAAGGGAACTAGAGAAGGACCCAATTCAATCAGATTGACCTCTGCAAAACAGATAGAAACATACCTGTTTGAAGAAAACACCGATTTGACTGACCGGGTCAAAGTTTATGATTTGGGCGACATGAATATGCCTACCCTTAATTCAAACTTCACGGTGGGCTCTATCATTTCATCTGTTGGATCAAACATTATTTTGATTGCAGATCACATAAAATCCAGTGGTAAAATACCAATTTTATTAGGGGGCGAACACACCGTCTCGTACTATCAAATTAAAGCGCTGGCTGATGCAAACCCCTTGATTCTTCATTTCGATGCTCATAGAGATATGAAGCCTCAATACGATGGTATGATTATGTGTCACACAACTCCTTTTTACCACTTAATTAACGACGGACATATTCTTGGACAAGATCTAGTTCAAATTGGAATAAGACAGTGTGATAGAGAGGAGAACCAAATTGCACTAAATAAGGGTGTCACTACATTTGATGCATGGACCATTCATGATGACATTGATAAACTGTTGTTATATCTAAACAAAGTTACCTCCAATAGAATTGTCTATATTTCATTTGACATAGATGTTTACGATCTATCATATGTCCCTTGCACCGGATGTCCTGAACCCTATGGTTTGGACCCTTTTCAGGTGGCAAAAATAATTAAGAGTATAAGCTCCTCTGCCTTGCTCATAGGTATGGATATGGTGGAGGTAGCAGCCAGAAATGGCGACTATAGAGAAGGTACATTGGCTGTCCAAACCCTTTATAGAGTATTGGTTAATCTGCAAAGGGCTTATTCGTAGTTACAAGAATTAGCCATCAACAGGAATTGAATTCCACGGGCTAGCTGACGAATTGAGGTCTCTTTGTTAGTAACATGGGGAGGTTCAAAGGTAGATACGGCTTATCTGCAGTTTTATATTTTATTTCATTGACCAATTCATCTATTGTCAAGTTTCTTCTTACACTCGGATTCAATCGATCCCTGACTTGAAATTTTTCTTCTTCAACTTCCGCGTCTCCTATAACTACGATATAATTAATCCATTCCATTTCCGCATCTCGAATTTTTTTCCCCACTGAAACATCTCGATCATCTAGATCCACTCTGATGCGTTTCTTCGAAATCGCATCTGCTATCCCCTGGCAATAACCGATATGATTTGCGGTTACAGGGATCAAACGCAGTTGAGTTGGCGAGAGCCATAGTGGCAAAGTAGGCTTATTACCAGTTTTTGAGTTTTTTGCGGCCTTTTCTAGTAATGCAAAGATAACGCGTTCAATCGCTCCACTTGGTGAATTGTGCAAGATTACGGGATACTTTCTCGATCCATCATCATCGACAAATGTTATGTTGTACCGCTCGCTGTTTTCAATATCAATCTGGTCTGTGGAAAGTGCTGACGCCTTCCCTTGATTATCTATGAAGTTAAATTCCCATTTTAAGATAAAATAGAAGAATCGCTCCTTCCAAACTTCTACTAAAATAGGTCGATTAAATTTTCTGGCTAATTCGACAATCATTTCCTTATTATTTCGGAGGCAATCCTCAGTAAACCGTATTGCCATCTCTATGTCGGTAGAGGTTGAAATTCCCAAATCATTTAACACAGCAATAGATAAGTCAAACCTTTTCAGAAGCTCCGACCTGGCCTCCTCCATATTTCTGCAAAAGGCGTGACAATCAGGCATGCTAAATGCTCTCAATCTTTTCAACCCTACGATTTCCCCAGTCTTCTCCCTTCGGAAACTATATCTAGTAAGTTCATAGAGTCGAAGAGGTAGATTCTTGTAAGAAATCAACAAATCTTTTGCCATCAGAAATTGGCCAAAACAAGCAGCGAATCTAAGGAAATAATGTTTCCCATGGTCAGTAGCGATGTTATATTGTCTAGCAGGAAATCGGTTAAAGTAACTTTCCAGGGATGGATGCTTCGAATCATACATTATAGGCGTTTCTATTTCTATTCCTCCGTAGTCCGTCACCATTTTGGTAACGTACTGTTCTATAAGTGACTTGATCAAGCGACCCTTCGGATAGAACCGCATATTTCCTGAATCGGAGGCTGGTTCATAATCAGCAATACCTAATTTCCGCATTAATCTAACGTGGGGTGGAATCTCATCAACAGCTCTTCTCTTCTCAATCTCGTAACTTGCCAGACTCTCAAGATTGAATTCCCTTTTCGAATACCTGTATTCGTTTAAAGGAATCATGTCACCATCCGGTTTCATCACAAACCATTGTGACCGCAACGAATCCTCTGCGCTTAGCGCACTTGAAAAATTAGTGAGAGAATTACTGGATACGATGCTTGGTTGGGAACCTTCAAGCCTATCCGAATATTTAGCAATAGAGGCCTTGTTGTAGATTCTAAAATTTTCAGCCAAAGGATGAGACTTGACCTTCACTGAAAATGACTTAGTCCATCCGAAAGGCGCCCTCATGACTTTTATATCCTCTTTCATGGTTTCTTTTTTCATCATGTTCATAATCTCTAAAGCGTGCTGTGGCGATGCCAGATCCGAGCTCAAATGCGAATAGGGATATATTAGTAGCCTATTGACCTTGATCCTTTGCATATACTGCTTGATATCCTGTGCAGCAAATATGACAGTAGCTAATTCATCGCCCTCTTCTACTGCGACAAGAACAACAACTAGGTCTTGAAACCTAACCTTCTCCTGAGACACGTCCTGATCAGCGTATTTTTCTTGTATCTCTCTTGCCACAGGCTCGTACTCAAAGAATTCAGCATGGAGTTGAAGAATTCGCATTCTATGGGAGTTAATAGGAATAGTTGGATGATTAAAGGGTTTTGAAGTATGGACCAGCTGCAATTTGGCGAGGAAAATCCAGAAATGAACTGCTATAGAGCAGACTGATGGCACTCCTTAAACTTTAAAACATATACTAGTCCCATCTTGCACGTTCATTTTCTCGATCTTCTTTGGTGGCTTTTTTCCAATCTTTGTAGTGTTGTCTACAAAGGTAGATACGCTTGCTAGAGGAATCGACCAGCAAATCGATGGCCATTGCTGCTTTGCTTCCACTCATGGACCTAAGGGCAACCTGACCGCATCCCTGGACACTACACGAAACTCCTTTATCCACTTTACCCATACCAGATTAAAATGAAGAGAGGTGGTATAAAACTTTGATCAAAAATTAATAGACTCATTGAACTTCGAGTAATAAATTCGGAATCTTATACTTAGCTGTAGTATCGTAGTACACTTCAAATATATACCTTAGAAATCTACATTAATTCCCAATTAGAAGCTTCTAGAAGAATACTCATCTATTATTTCAGATAGTTATATTGGATAAAATGATTGTATACTTATCTTCGATTTATACTAACTTTAGGTTTAGTACTTGTTTCAGTTCTTTATAAATACTTAATTCTCCAGCAGTTTGTGAATGAGATCTATTAGCGGATTGTTATCATTAATAGCAATCAAATTTTCAAATCTGAAAGTTAGTAACAGCTCCAGAAATGCAAGCGTTATTTTTATGGTATCCCTAATATTGCTATCTATGATCTCTGTATCCGATCTTGCCGGTGCTCAACTTGTGTCTTCCCAAGATGACTCCAGTACAGTGACAGATACTCCAAGAACAAATAACAATACTATCAATCCAAAAACAGAATGCAATGAGCCGATCGAGATCAATAATGTATCTAGCAGCAGCTTTGATAATACCAACAATGAAGATGATGATGGTGTGAATGCTGAGTTAGCATTTGATAGTGATGAGGGTACAGAATGGTCGGAGGATAGAGTCGGGGCATATTTAGAGTTCGATATTGGAGCAATTCGATCAATTTGTGACATAGAGATCCAATGGGACAAAGGCGAAGAAAGATCGTACAATTTTGTAGTTTCAGTTTCAGAAAACGGTACTAAATTTAAGGATAGAATTAGAGCTACAAGTAGTGGAAATTCGGACCTTCCAGAATTATACTCCTTTCCGGATACCATGGCTAAGCAGGTTCGACTTACAGTTTATGGGAACAGTGAAGATGAAACTGCATCCATTAAGGAAATAAGCGTGAATGGAAGAGACGTAAGGAAAATAGGCCAAGGTTATAAAATTTGTGAAGAGCTTCCAGTAGCCAAGTTTGTGGCCACTCCTAGTCAATCAGGAGATCCTCCCGAAAAAGCTGTGGATGGAGATTATACGACAGCTTGGTCAGCTGAGGGTGCAGGTTCATTTCTACAGGCAGACGTAGGTGAAGTAAAATCTATCTGTCATGTAAGTATAGCTTGGTATAATGGGGAGAGTAGACAGTATGTATTCGAAGTTTCCGTTTCTAAAGATGGAATAAACTTTGACCAGGTTTATGAAGGAATAAGTAGTGGCAATTCCATTCGACCGCAATATTATGCATTTTCAGAAGCAGACGCTAGATATGTAAGAATTACTGTATTCGGTAACGATAAAGATAATTGGGCTGGTATTACTGAATTGTCAATAAAAGGATTCACCCCCCCATTGCCCCCCAATAACCCTCCAGTTGCCGATCCTAAAAGCGTTTCAACCGACATGAATGTTCCTATTCCAATCACGCTATCTGGATCAGATCCAGAAGGCTCTATATTGACCTTTAATATAGTCGATCTTCCTAAACATGGTCAACTATCGTCCGTG
>DASQUV010000093.1:0-4790 GCA_035641095.1 Nitrososphaeraceae archaeon | reverse complement strand
TACTTAACATTTATTATATGGTCTACACTTGAGACGAAAATTATTCCGTCACCGTGTTCGCCATTTCGCCCGGATCTTGCAGATTCTATTATAGTGCTTACAACTTCTTTGACTTGGGAATCAGGGATGACTAATTCAAATTTAGCCCTCTGGATTAGGTCATAGGAAACAGGTTGACCTCTCCATTGGAGATGAAGTTCTCTGGTCTTGCTCCAGCCCATCACCATTGAAATGGTCATTCCGGCCACGCCCCTATCCCTGAGACGCTCCTTTATAAGAGGCATTCTTTCGGCTCTTACGATCGCGTCTATCTTTTTCAATATTTTACATTCCAAATACTTAGCTTATATTCATTTATTAATTGCGGTGCACAAAAGCGAATTGTATGACCGGATCTGAATTAGATGAACTTTGCAAGCAGATTCTACGATCCGACGACAGCATAAGATTTGTAGGTCTCGCCGACAAGTATGGCAAGCAAGTAGCTGCTAACTATCGAGACGGTCTTATCCCCTACTTGAATCAGACCGAGTCTGAAATATACTCGGTGGATGCTGTAATGAGAATGAATAGTAGAAAGGAAATGGAATCGAGGCTTGGTAAGGTGATCTACTCTTTTACACTATATGAAAAGCTTAAACGCGCCACCATATACATTGGGAATATTGACTATCCAGTACTTATGACATCCTTCGACATCCAATCGGATCACGATAGCATCATACTAAATAAGATAATACCAATTGTAAGAGCGAAGCTATTCAAGGAATAACTATTACACAGACTGACACAGGACCAGGATATGGTTTCTTTAGACCAACTGAACCGAAGCGTGGCCATTATAATTTGAAGGATATTGATATCATTCTATTTGTTTAGGCACAAACAAATTATAACCTCTTCCGGCCTATACTGAATAAATTATTTCATAGCTATTGTGTTGCGAATTGTATTATGGGGCCGAGCTCATGTGCTTATTTTTTCTCCTAGATTGCCATGATTCAGTATTTACGCCGGATTCAAATCTAATACACTTATGGTACCTGTACAATAATAAGTCAAATGAAAGTTGAAATGAAGGTAGGCGCGAAAGGGGAGCTTGCGGCTATGAATGCACTACAGGTCAGGGATTCTATCAATAGGAGAACAACTGCAATTATTGTCATTGGGGCATGTGAAAATCACGGCGATCACATGCCATTTGGAGCAGATTTTATTTTTCCGACTGAACTACTCATGAGGATCGCAGTCAAATTAAGGAATGTGATAATTCTTCCTTGCATTCCTTACGGTCTAAGTCAACATCACAGCGATTATCAGATGACTATAAGTCTCCAATCTCAGACTGTAGTAAGCATAATTCAGGACATCTGTCAAAGTCTAATAAAGAACGGTATTATGAGGATTCTAATTATGAACGGTCATGATGGAAACATTGCACCAATAGAGATCGCATCTAGGCAGATAAAGAGCATGTATCCGACAGTAGTAATTGCCTGTCTAGAAGCCTGGTGGGCGCTAGTGGGACAATCGAAACATGATCTTTTTGACGTCTGGGATGGATTGGGTCATGGCGGCGAAGCAGAAACTTCCGCAATGCTTGCAGTGAGACCTGACCTGGTGAAAATGAGTAATGCTCCTAAGGATATGACACCGAAATTGCCAACCAACGTGAGGATTTATTGGAAATTCAACGAACTGTCAGATACGGGCACCAGTGGCGCTCCGAGGAAGGCGACTGTTGAAAAAGGGTACCAGATTATTGAGATACTCGAGTCTATTCTGATATCATTTCTAAATGACATGGACCGAAACAGATGGAAATATGGGATAGGACACAAAAAATAAAAGAATTTACCCTCTCAACTAATCAAATGCTTTCTGCGAATCCATTCCCACCTCGTAAGTCCCGTGAGAAAATGCCTCTTTGTGGACTGAACTTGGTGATTGAGAGTAAGATAGAAAGTACAGTGCAATCTCATCCCAAGATAGCATTAGGAAGTCACTGACAGACGTCACATATTAAATATATGCAGCATGCTTTATAATTGAAAGAATAACATAGTAAATGTCTCCAAAATGTAAATAATCCACAGGCTAAAGATTATATATTTTACTCCTGTCTACAAAATAAAGAACAAGACATTGTCATACCATCCCAAAGGAAATGATTATGATACCTACGTCACAGACGTTGACGCTAATCGAAGCATTGGGTTTTCAGAAGAATTGCAACGGATTGAGTTTCTTCAGTTTAGGTACACTAATCTGTTTGGAAAATATTTGGCTAAATATGTGATGAGTGACTATGATGAGTTATATGGATTCTTAAAGAAGGGGATAGGACTTGACGGCTCATCAGTAAAGGGGTTCACAGAAATAAATGAATCAGATCTCCTTCTGGTCCCTGACAGGCATACGTTGAGATTAAACCCATTCTTTACTAAATTCTCCGTTGGTTCGGTAATTGCGAACGTTCATAAAGGGTTCGGATTTGGGCGGTTATCCAAAGACCCAAGATTTGTCTCAGAAAACATGGAAGAATATCTTGCAGAGTCAAACTTGACATGTCAAATTGGGCCCGAAGTCGAATGCTTTGTATTTGATAATATCTCATTTCGTGATAATTTAGAAAATGTTAGTGAGGTAAAGAGACATTCCAACGAACTTGGTGAACTAGCATCTACCTCAGAATCTTCCACATCAAATATGATCGTATCTGAAGAGCAATATGGTGTGGGGAAGTATCCGATAAACAGAAAGGGTGGCTATGATGCTCCTCCCTTCCAAGATTCCCTCGTCGAATTCAGGTTCGAAGTTGCCACTCTCCTCAAGAATTATTACGGTATAAAAGTTACGAATCTCAATCACGAAGTGGCAAGCACGGGACAAATAGAGATTAATTTCGTACATAGCAAACTTACCGATGCTGCTGATAATGTTCAAATCTACAAGGACGTTGTAAGGAATGTGGCCAAAAAACATAATAAAATCGCTAACTTCATGCCGAAGCCCTTGTTCGATGAGACTAACCCTGCGAGTTCTCAAGCGGATAATGGTTCTGGGATGCATGTGAGCATAAGCTTATGGGATAAATCGTCGTCCCCAGCCTCCGAATCTTCCAGACATCCCTCTTTTAGTAAAACCATGTCTAGCCAAAATATATTCTTTGATGGAGATGACCCATATGCGAATGTTAGCCAATCCGGCAGATATTTTATTGGAGGCATTCTGGATCACTCCAAATCACTAGTCGCTATAACATCTCCCACCGTCAATTCCTATTACCGAATGGTTCCTGGGTTTGAAGCACCAGCTTACATAGCCTGGTCTAGAGGCAATAGATCTGCCATTGTAAGAATACCTATCAACGACAAACTTAGCAAAGATTCAAAACGTGTAGAGTTTAGGGCACCGGATCCGTCCTGTAATCCTTATTTGGCATTCTCAGCTATCGTAGCCGCGGGGTTGGATGGCATGAGGAAAAAAATTGACCCTGGGGATCCTGTTGATGAGAACATTTACAAGATGTCCGATTCACAAAGAAATGACTTGGGAATCAAATCCGTTCCAGGAAGTCTTGAAGAATCCATAGCTTCGCTGAAAAGTGATTGCCTGTATTTAACTAATACGTGTTTCAATGAGGAATGTCTTGGAACGTATATCGATCTCAAGGAGGATGAGATTTCCCGAGTACAAAGGTCACAGGGAACAAGAGAATCGAAACTGCAGCAATTTTATATGTACTATGATGTGTGAGGTAAACGTGTGTGTGGATGAAGGCAAACCTATTGTATGATTAGCCTCTTTTGATATCAAAAAAATAATACCGGCGACCTATCGGATCCAGGATCGAATTCGCATTGATCCTTGCCTACAGAAGTATTACACCCTGCATAACCTATATCTTTACAAGATGAAATGAGTACCCGTAAAATAAGCTTCTCGTTTCCTTTCACAATTCAGTGATTGACTGACTTTCTTGGCCTGTAATATCCCTCCTGTTGCATAAGACAAGCCCGCACCTTCTGCTATTATTACCTAGTTCCAGTAACTATGCGAACTAGTTTATTCATTCAATCGCATCCTTGGAAGCATGAAAGATCGATTGCTTTGTATCCAATTTAGAAATCATCCCTTTCTTTATAATTGCTATTCTCCTAACTCGCATCACAGAGGGAATATTTGCGTAGATCTCCTCATACCGATGAATAAAATTGTGTGGGGCAATTTTTTTTGGTACCACATCTTCGTACCAATCCACGTTTATAATATGTTTATTGGACATCTCGGTTAACTGATAAACCACCTGATGGATTTCAGAAGGAAGCACGTGTAGGAGAACCTCGCATGCAAGGACCAAGTCGTATTTCAGATTAGAAGCGTTAGCAGAAGTTAGTGACTGAATATCAGATACAACAAATTCTAAACGTTCATCTTTTTTACTTTCATTATCACCCACATTTGGTACATCATACCCTTCCACATATGGATCTCCGACGAACTTCTTGGCGTTTCTAATCTGGTCAGGTGACATATCGACTGCCGTATACTTGGAAATTAATTTGCCGAAGTTTTCAAGTATCAATCGAGTAATTCGACCAAATCCACAACCTACTTCAAGAACGGACAATTTTACTGGTTTAGCCTGAGAATTTGTTGTAGAAAATATGTTACTAGTCAAGTATTCGATCAGAAAGCGCTCTTGTAATTCAAATTTGCTATTATAGCGAAAATTATCCTTATAGACCTTTCCTTGCTCTATCCAGTAGTCCTTTGGGTTGTACGAA
>DASQUV010000092.1:0-8069 GCA_035641095.1 Nitrososphaeraceae archaeon | reverse complement strand
TCTGTTACTGCTAGGAGCAAAATATTAAAAGCCTCAATGGAAGTGGATGAGGAATACAAGAGATATAGATTATCAAGAGCATCACAAACCACTGCAAACATACAGACAAGTCGCAGGCCGTCGTCAAGAACCAGTTCTATTCATTACGATTAGCTAGAAAGGACTAATATTCAAAATACAGCAGTTTTGTTATTTTTGGCTCAAGGTAGGCACAATGTATACTATGCCCAGACTGGTTGCTAGCTAAATTCCCGACCAGGGAAATTCAAGTCAATACAATTTTTGTTCAATTAGCACTGATTCGATTGGCTAAAATATAAGTAAGAAAGCGAGAATAATAGCTTGATTGGTTGCAATAGATCTACAAGGCTGTATTAAGGATTGGAAAAATGTCGTAGCAACTCCTATACAAATGACAGAGGGTAGTAGGAGGTTAGCTGAATTTTCCTTGCACGTATCAAGGATTATGGCCTATCCAGACTTGAATGTAACATCCATTTTACAGCAGATAGACGACTTGGGTAAAAAGCTCTCACAAAAAGTAAAGAACCCTAAAAGCCTCCGGCCAACTCAACTTATCGAAGAGATAAACGATTTTTTCTTCAATGAAATAAAGTTCAAGCCTAATGCATATGACTATTACAATCCGGCCAACAATTATCTTAACATAGTACTTGAAAGGAAAACTGGGATACCTATAACTCTCTCTATCATATATATGAGGATAGCATCCGTTTTAGACTTTCAACTATTTCCTGTAAATTTTCCAGCTCACTTTCTGCTCAAGTATATTCTTGACGATCAATCTGCAGAGATTATTATCGATCCGTTTAATATGGGCAGAATAATGGATGATTACTCTCTTAAAGAGTTACTAGAACGGTCGTACCCTCGCCAAAATATGGTATTGACGAGATCATTACTTAGTAATGCAACTGCCTCACAGGTAGTCGTAAGGCTTCTAAATAATCTTAAGAATAGCTTCTATGAATCAAACGACCTTGAAAGAGCCGAGCTCGCAAATGAAATGATAATTGGTATTGATGAAACTAATCCGTTTTCGATAAGAGATAAGGGGATGATTTTTTTAAAGAGGGGGCAAAAATTGGAAGCTCTTGCTACGCTTAGCAAGTATTTGGAGATACATCCAGAGACGAACGACGCTGACACGATTTTGGAAGTGATTCGACAAATTCGTTCTCAAAGCAAATAGGGTCCCCCGAAATAAGGTTTTTGATAGGGCATTGAATAATTTCAACTCTGTCAGTGAAGGTCGGTGACTCACTTTCTGATTTACAAAGTCAACTTTTATTCTTCATTGTGGTGGCGTCCATTGCCACAGTTGATAACCACCGCTCCAATTCAAACCTGTCTATTCTCGTTACGCTTACCCTAGCATTTGTCAAAAGAACTGAGCCATCTTCAGGGTAAGAGGCTAACGAGACCACCTTTGCTACTCCCACACTAACTGCCATTTTGCTACACTCCAGACAAGGGGCATAAGTCGAATACAAGGTGGAACCCCTAGTACTGCCTGTATTACCAAAAACAGCACATTGGAGAATGGCATTAGCCTCTGCATGCATACACAAACATCTTTCAAGGTCTGCTCCTGACTCAATTTTGCCATTCACTCGGTCCAAACATCTCAAACATCCCCCTTCGAAACAGTTCCTGATTCCTGAAGGCGTACCGTTATATCCGGTCGCAATCTGTCTATTCTCTCGAACTAAAACACATCCCACTTGCCTTGTTAGACAATTTGAACGAAGTTTAGCTATTTCCGCTTGAAGCATAAAATATATGTCCCAGTCTGGTCTGTTCTCTCTTCCTACCATCTGACCTTCTCTATGGGATCGATCCTCGATGATGACTATAAGAGTTTTCAGGTTAGGCAATTACCTTGGATCCATCTGCGGAAATGGAGGTTCTAAGATGCAATAATCCGAAGTCGAATCACAAATTTCCCCGTTTGGGCGGCAGTCAGGCTAAAATGGATTATATATAAAGCGTCAATTATTATCAAAGAGTGTCACAAGATGCAGAATCCAAGTCTTAGAAAGGATGAATTGAGAGCAAGGAAGGTTTATCTTTACACATTTTACTTCTGCGCTGCGACCATGTTGATCATCTTTATTTATGCACTGGTTATGAGCGCTGGTGAATATTTGAGCACGGGCAAAATTGTTATTGGAGAGGTGTTGGTAGATACGGAATTTCCGACGACCGGTTTGGCGAAATTGGTTACCTATCTCATGATAGTTACTGTTATTGGTTGGTATTGTGTTACTAAGATAGGTGAATCGCAGGCAAGAAAACTACCAAAGTCGTGGAAGGCTCTTTTTCAGCTCATTGTACTTGCAATCGCGATTACGGCATTGTACGAATTCATATACAACTTTGTCGTTTGGAGTTCATTTATTACAGTTGATATGACCAACGGATTGCTAAGGCTAGATGACATCAATGTACCTTACCCAAACCCGGAGACCCCTTGGAACTTAGTTTTCGCAACTAAGATGTCTCTTGCAGCGTTTCTAATCTCTGCCCATGGCTTCTATGTAATTTCTAAATCTGAAGAAAAAAGCAACTAGCCACGGATCACGAATCTGTCTAAGCTAATGGAGAACGCATGGTATAGCGCTAATGCATTTGTACGAGAGGAAATCAGGAAAGGCAACTCCAACTTACGTAAAGCTTTCAATGGATCTATGTGCCAATGAATACCATCTAGAGCCAAGCTATATATAAGAGATAGGCGCTATAAAATTAGTTATAAAATGGCAGATAAAGACTCAAGCGGAAACGTAAAGACTACAGAAGTAAGCACAGCATATGAAACGGTACGCGACAGTTTTATGAGGACTATTGACGAAGTTGCTAAGGCTCAACCCCAATATTCACAATCCATATCCAATCTGCAACTTGATTATATACAGACTGTGAAGAATATCATCCATACTACTTTTGCTGTTCAAAAGCAGTACATAGGTGAAACGTGGAACACTTTTCCTAGTTCTGCAGTATCCGACCAATTGGCAAGGCAGGCATCCGACTTCACAAACAACGCAATAAAGGCTATAGATATCAACAATCAATTGACCATAAATGCCATTGATGCTGCGAGAGAGAACCTTAAGGTATACAATAGGACTGTGGATACAATAACTGAATATAATGCGAATATTGCAAAGGCTTGGAATACATATTATAATGTGTCCCAACAACAGCAAAAACAATTCTTAACAAGACACTAGAGGAGCTCCGCAATTCAAGAATCATTATATCTTTTTGTCATAAATTTTTAAGCCTCCTTCGGGGCAGCAAGTTTATTTTGTCCCTATCGGATTTACTCATCGTTTTACCATTTTTCAAATTTGATTTTAGGTGTTTTCATGAGACTTCCTTGAATCTAATGATTTCAACAGTCAATTTCAAACATTCGATCAAAGATCAGAGTATAATATGAGAAATGAGGGAAAGATAAAATACCTATAAGTATTCTAAGCTCCCATCTAATATGTCAGAAAGCAAACATTACGATGCAGTATATCTCAAATACAAGTCTCTGGAGGACATGTTGAAGGTTATAGTTTATTCATCTCAATCCGCACTGGGTTTGACTCCCATGCTCTACCATTTACACCACAAAAATAGAGAAATTTTATTCATACAAACTGGAGCAATTGGTACTTCTATAGTACACTATGTTGTGCAGTCAAGCAAACCAGAAAGAAAATTCATAGAACTAAAGAGACTAACGGGGGAATATATATACGTTGATGGGCTCGGGACTGATACCCTTTCCTTGTATGTTCCGATCCTAGAATTGGAAAAGGTAACATTTACGTTTCCATTCTGATGAGATATGAAGTTACTATCAAGTCTATCAAAATAAATCCACGCGTGGAGCCTATTATCACTTCATCTGTGAAGTGAAGTTTATAGAAGTTCAATCCTAAATTTGATCCGAAAGTAGCAATTATGTAGTATTACCGTATATAGGAATGTTTTATGATGACACATTTGACAATAATTTGACATCAATCCATTTGATGGCAGAACCACCCATATTGATGAATAATGGCGTCCTATCTTTTACACTATCTCAAATAAGAGATAATATAGCAGTTATCTAGACTTTATGCTATAGAGTAATTCAGATTGTTCGTCAATTTTATCATTAATCACTTAGATTTGTCCATTACGGATAACTCTACACACCCGAATATACATATCCGAGTAATTAGAATCTAACGATACTGATATTAGCAACACAATCAATGCCCAGTTGTGACTAGATTAGAACGTGTCCCTTCCGGTTAATTGTCAATAAGAGTAGGGTTTGAAAACCTGTTACTTGCTAACGAATCCTCACCTCGCGAAATATATTTCAGCTCTGATCCAGATCCAATCCTCAGTCAACATCATAACCGCTTCAAAAATCAAATTATATATTTCCCCAACGTTTCTTTAACTATGGGATTTGCTATCGAGGTCATTTGCTAATGTGACAGATTCTCCACCACATATGAGGAAAATAAATTTAGCATCAAAGCGGAGGAACAAATTGGGTAAAATGAGGAGGGATTCTCGACCTATATCATCCCAAAAGGACACTATCAAGCTTAGTGAAATATTCTATTCATTGCAGGGAGAGGGGATTGACGTAGGAAAGCCAGCAGTTTTCATACGAACTGCCTTATGTAATCTCTCGTGCGTATGGTGCGACACGAAATACACATGGGACTGGAACCATTACGATTATGATAAAGAGGTTTCACAAATGACTCTAGACGAAATTCAGGAACAAATATCAGGATTCGATGCGAAACATTGTGTAATCACTGGGGGCGAACCACTTTTACAACAAGTGAAACTTGTTCCACTACTCTCACATTTGAAGAGCAAAGACTATTTCATCGAGGTGGAAACGAATGGCACTATTCTTCCTTCAAATATGATAGAAAGATTTGTAGACCGTTGGAATGTATCACCGAAGCTTCAGAATTCCTTGATTTCCAAACAACACAGAGAAGTCCACGCCTGCCTACAATATTTTGCCAAGAATTCTAAAGCGTACATAAAGCTTGTTATATGCAATCGCTCAGATCTAGCAGAAGTAAAGGCTTTGATCGAAAAATATCTGTTGAAAAAACAGAGAATAATTTTGATGCCTGAGGGAAATTCTGCTGAAGAGATTATGGAAAAATCCAAATGGCTGTCGGAGATTTGTCTAAAGAACGGATACAGATTGTCAATTAGGCTTCATTCGCTCGTCTGGGGCGGAACTCGGGCCAAATAGTAGTTGCATTTGCAGCATAATGCCAAATCTCGAATTCTATAACCAATTATACCAAGCCACCTACAACACAGTAAACCCTAGTTAGGGTACAATGAGGAGCGCCTCATTCAGTCCAATTTAGTTGCTTAATTCGACATTTGCGCAGAGTTAGTTAGTCAGTTAATTTAGATCTCGCCCCCAGCCTTGTTCGAATTATGCGCATTGGCTTCGGTCAGTTTTTTGAAATAGTATTAGCGAAGGGAATCGGTTTTTCCTCGTTCCTAGTACAATTATATGACATTATGGTATATTCTATGTATTTGAAATCTATGAGATCTAAAAATATTAATATTTTTTTACTTGTTTTAGGCATTATAATATCTTCAGTAGGTCTGATTTACTCTTTAACTCAGTTATTAGAATTAAGAGCATCGAATGATGGCGGCTCGGAAGTAACGGATCTCATGAACCATAGCCTTCGGATAGAGTTCAAAGATACCATAAATCTTTCAAACAACACCGATGACTCAGTGTATGGCCAAGTAAGAAGCTCTGACAAAAATATTTATGTTGTATGGCAAGAATCGGTACCTGGTAACACAGCCAGAAACTATGAAATCTTCTTCAAGAAGAGCAATGACAGCGGAGATTCCTTTGGAAAAAAAATTCAGTTAACTGATAATGTTGGTTTTTCTGAGCATCCTCAAATGTCATCAGAAGATAAGAATGTCTACGTCGTATGGGCGGACGACACAAATGTCAATAAGCAAATCTATTTCAAGAAGAGCGATGATGGAGGAAATTCTTTTGGTGAGCAGTTGTTACTTAGTGACAGTAATTCAAATGCGTTCAACCAGGAAGTCTCGAGTTTTGGGGATAATGTGTACATAGTTTGGTTGGAAAAGGTTCCAGATGGGCTCTATCGCATAATGATCGCCTCCAGCAATGATGGCGGGGATACTTTTCACAAACCAATGGCGTTAAGCGAAAAAACAATGGCTCAAACATTTCCGAAAATATCTACTACAGATAACCATGTCTATGTAACCTGGAATGTCGAGAATCAGCCAAGCATGAAAAGTGGTGTTTACTTCATTTCTAGTTCTGATAATGGCATGACATTCAGTAATGTTTCGAAACTAAATATGGAGGATAAAGATTTTGGTGAGCCACAGGTTGCTAGCTTCGGGAGCAAGGTCTACGTAATTTGGGGAGGATCAGAAACTAACAAACTAAAGAGCTTAAGTCTTACCAGGAGCGATGACTATGGAAAAACCTTTTCGGAAACTAAAAAATTAGTTGAAACTGAACACGGTAGATTAAATGAACCTTCAAATGTTGAAATTACGACTGACCAGAATAACAGAGTATTCATAGCTTGGCAGGATATCACGGATACTGCTGATAAAGAGGAGATTTTCTTTGCATCAAGTACTGATAGCGGTGAATCATTTGGTGATGTTACGAATTTGAGTAACAACGCGGATATTTCTGAATGTCCTTCAATCATTACAGTAGAAGATATGGTATTTGCAACATGGGAAGATCTTACTCCAGGCAACCATGAAGTACTCTTTTCCAGAGGAACAATTATTTGAAAATTTCACTAGATCAGTCGCATAGGTTGTTACATGGGATTACGATAATGCTCATCAGCTACATAATAGCTACTAGAGCTACTTGGATGGTCCTTGAGCAACTATTAATTACTGGAACCAGGCGAAGGCATTGAGTGTAAATTCCCGTGAATCGTACGTAGAGAAAGCTCTTCAGGAATTAAGTAAGAAGTGGAAGATAGAGCCCGTGGTTCATGATGTGCACCTAGGAAAAAGGGATGACGTTAAGGATACTTTGATTCAAATAAATAATGTTACATTCCACATTCCATTTTTGGAGCGTGACGCGTTATACCTACTTTGGAAATGTTTATGGCCAGACTGCCATAATTGCTGCGAGCATCAAGCCAGCCTACCGTTGACCAAAGATGATATTATTCATATTTCTTCGAAACTAGATTATGATAGACATTCTGAATTTTTAAAGAATGAAGCAATAATCTCAACCCGCGACGACAATTCCATGGGAGACTTGATTACAACGATCACTATGCTATCGCTGAAAAGGAAAGAACATGAAGACGAATCCGACACTGGACATCCATGTCGGTGCAGATTTCTTTCGGACACGGGCTCTTGTTCTTTGCATCCAGACAAGCCAGGTGTATGCTCGCTGTACCCGTTTTCGTCATGGATTCAAATCCATAAAGGTAGACCTCAGGTCCACGCTTCATTTCAATTAACCGGAGACTGTCCGGCATTCTATACTGCGAAGAACCTAGAATCAATCAAAGGAGTGTTAGAAGATTACTCCAAAACAATCTATGATTACAACATGTCAATGATGCGAACAACTAGAGAGAGTCTGGGTGCATCAAACTGGGTAGCTGCCGAGAATATATGAAATCCCATTTTATTAGCTCAAACATCACTATTTTTACGCAATCTAAGTTCGCAAACTGTGATGCTAGATTATATGCAATCTTTTCGCACAATCAATATGATAATAACTCCTGGGAATCCCCGTACTAACCAGCACGTCGTCATTAAGAATTTTTTGTTCGCAAAAACAACACATGCCGTTCTGTCTCGTATTTATTATACTTAAAATTCTATTAGAAATATTATCCTTTGTGATTATCACTCTGCGTGCCAATCTTGATCAAGACGTACATCCATGTGCGCTTTAAGCGATTTGAGTCTTTTTTATCATAGAAAATTTCTAGCAT
>DASQUV010000091.1:0-3923 GCA_035641095.1 Nitrososphaeraceae archaeon | reverse complement strand
CGAAAGGTTGTTAAATAGTCCATTATAGATCTCGTAAGATGCGACGGTCGTCCAGTTTGGTCTAGGACATCAGATTGCCAATCTGGTAACCCGGGTTCAAATCCCGGCCGTCGCATATCTAATCATATAAGGTGGCTGCTCTGAGTGCCGCTAAATCCTTGATTCATTCATTCCTCCATTCATTCATTCAATAAATCGTTCTTATTCAAAACCTGTCTTGTTCGTATACTTCGAAATTATTTGAAAGGCCTCCTCTAGTCTCTCCCTTCTTGGTAACTGTATTGCGAAGATATTTTCAGACATTAGAGAAGGATCAGTTGGTGACAGCACTATCAATGCACTCTCTGACATGACCTTGAAAAATGACACTATTTTATTGGCATGAAACAAAAAAGAGTACTCAATGTCTGTGTCTAATATCTTCATGTTAATTTGAACAAAAACATCCTTTCCATTATGATAAATATCCAGATTTGTGTCTACCGCCATCTTCCGGTCAGCAGCATAGGTCACAAACTTCCTGAACTGCTCATTTTCCACGCAAATGCAAGGTGCTCTTCCCTTATCGAACTCGATAATCGACACACCGCCAGTATGTAGATTCCTATAGAAGTCCTCATAACTGGAATATTTATTCTTGTTGCTCATAAGGAAGATAGAATGGGCACTTTATACGTAATAATCATTAGCGATTTGCGTTTACTGTCTCCCGGAAGTATTCTGTTAGTTCAATATTATTTTGCATTCGTTCATAAATATACTCATGGGCTTTGCAAAGGTAGAAGGGCATCTGGTTAAGCGAATTCATTAGGCTATAGTTGCTTCTGTCCCATACTAATTCTAGTTGCACTACGAAATCCGCATCCTTACCACAGACATTACAGGCGATTGAGCCGTCAAGTTCGCAGTCTTCAACATTATCTTGACCTGGCCACTCACCGAAATTTCCTTCTTTCAACACTGCATGTAAGCAGTACCCACATAAAAGAGTTCTAATGCCTTCCCGTTCATAGCTGATTCATGGCTAATTCAGATGATAGTATTGGCAGATTGGGAGAGTGCAGTGATCACGGTAGCTCTATAGATCTTGCAAGCATAGCTGCTCGTTTAAGATCTTCATCAGAGATCTGACTACTTCTGTATTTTGAACTAAAATAAATCAAATCAATTAGTTTTGAATCATCTATATTGACATTCTTCACATTAGGTACAACTATTTCTTGTGCATCAAAATGGCCTGGCTTATCAGACAGAATTAGGACCTTATTAACATCCGTTGAAAATTGCGTCTTTGTAATGCTTTGATTGATCCTAAATGATTTCTCTTTATCTAGAGCCACTGAAACTGCAACCTTATCCCCTTGAGAATCGCGATACAAAATATCCACTAACTCTTCAGCGACTTGAGGCAGATCGGGTTGACTCATGGAGCTTTCTCCTTCTGTGCATTGAACAAGATCTTGCACTGCATTCTTAATCCTAGCTTCCAATTCATGAACGTCATTGGACATTCTTCTGATTTTCATGAAGTCCGAAACAGGGACTGACATTATACTACCTTTGATCCTCAATCCAGGGAACGTTGTTCTGATTGTTTCATCTAGTGCATGTTCGTCGATGCTTTCTGCATCACTATTGCCAGCCAATTCTGTTGCATGGTAAAGGATATTTATCATAGAGCGAACGTTTCTAAAATCAGGAAATTCGTCATAAATAATTTTGATCTTGTTAGACAAATCCTGCTCTGATTCTAAAGTAAACTCACCATTAGACTTAGCAGACCGGATATATTCAAGAACTATATCGTTTATTTCGCTAAATGTATTTGAACCCGCAAGATCGATCTTATAATTTGCCTTCTCCAATCTGTCATACAAAGAGAGATTCCTTTTCCGAATATCGTCGTATGATGCAGGTGTCATGATCAGCATGATCATGCTCGAGGGGAGTACAAAGTTAATGATAGCCTTGATAAACTCCATAGATTCGCCTTCTGAATCAAATTCATCGAATTCAAATATAGTCAACTTGTTTAGGAGTTTTTGATTTAAATTGATCATAGATGCGAGTAATTCCAACATCTCACCTAATGATACAATCGAGCCTGCCCAATTCTTCATCGTGTCGTTGAGTATGTGATAGATTAATTTTTTCTCTAAATCTGTAAAATTTTTCCCCAAAAGTTCGCTGAGTGTGGCTTCGTCTCTGAGCTGGATTCTCCTTTGGAGTAACGATCCGATCTTGTCTTCAACCGACTCTCCCTTGATCTCTGATAGCAGCCCATGCTTGAATAATTTCTTGACAAGTTTTGCCTTCTCTCTGTCACGACGTGAAGCCATCATTAGTCCGATCAGCGTTGAGCGTA
This sequence comes from Nitrososphaeraceae archaeon, assembly GCA_035641095.1. Taxonomy (GTDB): domain Archaea; phylum Thermoproteota; class Nitrososphaeria; order Nitrososphaerales; family Nitrososphaeraceae; genus TH5896. The sequence goes on along the minus strand of DASQUV010000091.1, from coordinate 1,558 downwards.
AGCCCTCTAAATCTTCTTCGCTGAATCCATCCAGAATAGAGGAAAGTATAACGGTCTTGCTTCTGGGTGATATTTGGGAAAAGTCAACATAGGATATTACTGACCTTGACGACATCTCTTCAACTGTCTGCATATGAAGTGCAAGGTGAGTTTTCCCAGATCCAACATCTTGAATTATAGTGACGACACGGAGGTCTTTCTCTGAAAGATTCATTTTGGAACTTACATCGTGCATACAAGAAAGAATTGCGTTTTTTGCCTCCTTATGTCGTTCTCCACCCAAAATTGCTGAGTCTGAAAATCTTGGGGTTGGACTACTATGATATGGATTACGAGTCAGCCCATATGGATACATTTCAAATGCACCTCACGAATCCGTGTACCATTCCTCTTAATTGTATACCTTCTTCGCCGCCTGTGGAAAGCTCGTATTTGTCATAGTTGTTAGAAACCACTTCTTCAAGGGTGTGATAAAATTGCTCTTGAGAAATGTTCATCCGTAAGCATAGGTTTTTTCGTAAGTTACAGAGCTCTACCCATCCAATTGAACTTGAAGCGCTGGCTAATGCTTGATCAAGTTGCTCTTTGAAACTGTCATAATTAATCTTTGTTGACTTAATTTGCTTTTGAGTAGATAGATCATTTGTGCTAATTTCCCTATGCTCATGACTGGTGAGAACCCTTATCTCCTCTGTTATCTCTATGACTTGTCTGGTAACAGTATCCAAACTCGTATTAATCGAATCTAACCTGCTATTCAACGAATTCTGAATGGCATTCATCGAAGCATATAAGAGCGAAAATTTTTGATCAGTATTCAATAATTTCTGAAGATAGTAATTCTTGTGCCAACAATAATATGCATTGCCCTTCCTTTCAATGAATATTTCACCGGTTCTAACCAATTCCTGGAGTATTGAATCAAGCTCTGCTACTTCTTGAAATTCCCGCCTAAGTTCTGCCTTTTTTAATCCTTCAATTCCGTTAGCTTCGATAGTAGCGGCTATCTTCGCGAGTGACATAACAAGCAAGCTGATTTAAGAACGATATTTAAAGGAGAGAGTGATGAAATATGACTGGTTTAATTAATATAATTATACTGCGAATATAAGTCGAGTATAAGTAGAAAGAATAAGCGGGGATGATGATTGAATACTCTGATCTGTGAAGAAAGTACTAGGGTAACTGACCCAGCCTTCCGAGGGTTTAGCCATGTATGCAAGTTGAATTCCTTGTTTGTTGAAACTTGTTACTAGAAATCTTCATGCTCCCAATGGGTACTAATTTGAATTTAACCAGATTTTCTTACTGCCCTTTATTGAATATCTTTACACACTGAGGAGGACAGACATTTTCGCATGCCATACAAAAGATGCAATCTTTTTCTCTTATCATAAATGGTTTCTTTTCAGAGCTAGGATGTCCAGGAGTATCAAGCCACTCATAAACATTTACAGGACATGCTTCAATACAAGCTCCATCTGCTACACAGATATCAAAATCTACCGTAACCTCTGATCCCCAGATACCCAATCGTCCAGGAGGATCCACTTCACCC
>DASQUV010000090.1:0-2106 GCA_035641095.1 Nitrososphaeraceae archaeon | reverse complement strand
TTTATTTTTTCCTGCAAAAGCATAATCCCTTGAATTAACGTCTCGGGACGAGGGGGACAACCTGGAACATATACATCAACTGGGACGATTCCATCAACACCCGGAAGCACATTATATGAGTCAATATATAGGCCACCAGTTATCGCACAGGCCCCCATTGCCACTACATATTTAGGATCGGGCATTTGATCATAAACCATACGCAGCCTCGGTGCCATCTTTCTCGTTACGGTCCCCTGGACAACTATTAAATCACATTGTCGGAGAGAACCAAATGCCTCGATTATCCCAAATCTCTCAGCATCGAACCTAGGCCCAGAAACAGCGCCAAATTCTACACTACAACAAGCCGTCTCAAGATGAACCGGCCACAATGACCAAACCCTTCCCCAGTTTATCGCATATCCAAGAGGCTTGTCTAGTGCTTTAACTAAAACATCGCCGATTTTGCTCACCATGACATTAAAGTTAGATTGATTGAGCAGTTCGGTCTTCAACTTTCTTATCGCCTCTTTGGTCTAACATTTCTAGACATACAACATATTTAATACTACAGAATCAGTTACTAGTGAAGAAATACCCCAATCAACAATTCTAGTTTCTCTCCTAAACGTTTGAGGTCATGTTTGAAAAAGTACACTAGGACTATACAAGGTCGCCGTAAGTGATCAGAAAATGTATAAGCGGTAACCAATTTTAACTATTGCATTGGGATTTAGGATCGGATTCCACGTGTCAATTTCTGGAGGAATTTCAAATTCTGTCGACAATGCACTAAAGGAAGAGTGCACCGCGTTTCAAATATTCAGCAGGAATCCTAGAGGGTGGGCGGCCAAACCTTTGGATAGCAGGGACGTAGCATTATTTAAGAATAAACTGACAGGAAGCGCTGATAGTAACGGATCAACGAGAAACGTACCCCACACTACCGTTAAAAAAGAGAAAGTTGGAAAGGGCAAGAAGGAAATCGATAGGAGTGCTATATTTGTTCATATGCCTTATCTGCCAAACCTTTCCTCGCCAAATAAGAAAATTTATGATCAATCTGTGGATGTCTTGATAGATGAACTAAATCGATGTAATGCCTTAGAGATACCTTTTTTGGTAGCTCATCTGGGTAGCCATCAGGGAGAAGGAATTAAGAAGGGAGTTGAACAATTGGTTCATGCGTGCTTGCATGCTATCAAGTCGACCTCGGTCGAAAACACTGTTTCTATACTTTTAGAAAATAGTGCCGGTCAGAAAAACACTGTTGCCAGTGATTTCGGAGAATTAAGAATAATACTTGATAAGTTGTACGATTATAACTCAAGTAGCACAAAAGATCGATTTGGCATATGCTTGGATACATGTCATGCATTCGCTTCAGGTTACGATCTAGCATCAGAGGAAGCAGTTAATGACACGATGGATAAATTCGACTCGCAAGTTGGTTTACAGCATCTAAAACTTATACATTTGAATGACTCTAAAGACAAGTTCTTCTCTCGCAGAGACAGACACGAGCACGTAGGACTTGGACAAATAGGGGAAGTGGGATTTGAGGCGTTCCTAAAACATAAATCGCACAGAAATACCCCCCTAATTATGGAAACTCCAATCGATTCTAGAAGAAGCAATTCAGATAACTTAGGATTTGTTAAGGCTATTATTGATAGCATATGAAGGCTGTTATCTTCCATACATTTTTAGAGTTGCTCCACTATCAAAAGAACTAACGTTTCTGGCTGACAGTGACATTCCAAGGAACAACTCATGGGTAGACAATATTTTTCAATGATCAATGACTGCAATATGTTCAATTGAATGCGTTGGAATTAATTCCCTATTGATTATTACATTTGCGGCCTCATCCCTATAATAAGTGATTGTTACATATTCTGCGACAACCTGTACATTAATCGTTTCAATGGATTCATTTCGCTCATATTTTGTCGTAGATATATCCAATTTTTCTACCAAGATCGAGTCTGATGTACGCCTCATATGGGTAATGATTACGTTTTTGACCCGTATTCCATGAAATTTTATGGACGTTTCTTTGCCTGAATCTTCCATAACTCCAGCTCTGATAACGCAAGTACTTTAACGTATCTGAAGTTAATC
>DASQUV010000089.1:0-2710 GCA_035641095.1 Nitrososphaeraceae archaeon | reverse complement strand
TATGAATCGTCGAAGAAGGCTTTCATTTGCAAATACTCTAAATCGCCCAGTCACAACATGACCGCTGTCATCATCAGCTGGAGTAATAGCACCGCCACTACCTATGGCGCCCTGTGCAGGTAGGGTACTGCCTATGAATCCACGTAGCAGAAATATCGATGGGTCTTGTATGTTATTAGTGTAGTTAGTAGTAGCAGGAGGAGTTGTTGGAGTGGTAGTGGTAGTAGTTGTCGTCGTTGTATCTTCCTCAGGTTCCTCCTCCTCCTCAACAACTATGCCTTCATCTTCTGGGGGAGTAGTAGTATCTTCTTCCGTTTCCTCTTCCAGAAGAGGAAGATTGAACTGTCCAAAGGCTTCTTGTATGATGATTGTTCTACCATATCCAAGACTAGATGGCAATAATAACAGTAAGAGAACACTCAAGCTTATGGCGGTGGCAGCAATAATTGCTGGCTTGCATTTATTATCTCCTAAAAAAGCAAACCTATCTTTCATTGTTATGACGACATTGTAGAATCGCTTTTTTTTGATTTCCATGGTTACTCCCTCTACTGGTGAGCCTTTGTTACCTTGAATCCTGTTATATTACCACTCTCTTCAAAGAGTTTTTCTCCCAATGCCATACCAAACCAAATATTCTTAACTTTTTATGTGATTCTCCCAATTCTATTGTAATAACAGTACCAAATTCTACTATGAGAATAGTTATTGCTAGTTGGAGGAAGGAAAAGTTAACGGAAGACACGCAAAGGCTAGTTATAGGAGAGATTGAAATATTATGATTGTATTACATTGTGCATAAGAGTATATTCTTACTCCTCTAATCCTTCACTACGATACCAAGTGTTCGACTCGAACTGTATCCGATCAGCTGTTCATATCAGTAAAGCAGAATTGACATAAGTATTCGGTACAGCCTTTTACAGGCTGTGCAGCATGTAAGAGCAAGCAAGTATAGTAACGTCAAACATCATATCAAAAACTTCTTCCTATCTGACAAGGGCATTGGTAGTGGGTTTTTGTCCGACCTCTGCCTAAAACAAGCTCAAAATAATACCGTAGTTCCCTCGTAGTAAAAAATGGACCGGGTGGGATTTGAACCCACGACCTCAGGTAACATAAGGAATATGACTCTGCGCTTGTCTAGATCCCTATTGTCAATCTCCTTAATGGTAAGGTTAAAGCAATTATGGAGCATAGAAACGCATCATTCTGTTCAGCTCCCCTTTACCTTGAGATAACTTGTTGACATTGAACATTTCAATAGTGATCTCGATTTTTCTAATCAAGACTTGGCTTATTTGTTTCATTTGCCCTATAGCATATTATACCCTTCTATTTGCAGGAAATCCTGTTCCTTATATTCTTGCTAGCTTTTTGTATATAATGTAGCTGTATCCAGTTAGTTTGATTAAAAATTTTACTTTCTAATAATTTTATGATGGACGCTTATGGACCTATCTCTATGACTTTGCTACTCCAAGGACAGAAAGTTTCGACTTGAAATAGCCAATATGGCAAGTTATGTTCCACTTCACTAGGTGTACCATCACAGAGCTCAATAGCAAATTCAGCCATTGTTACATAGTCAGGGTCAAGATGCCATGACCAAGGAGAATTGAAGCCTCCATTTCCGATCACAAGTCTTCCCATAACAAACATGTTATTGAGACTATAATAGTTATCTGTTAGAAGCTGGATTGCTTCAGGATCAGTTGCATACACCTTAAAATTGTCGCCATTGGCGGTTTGAAGGATAAATGATTTTCCCCGTATTTCAGAGGGGCTTGGTATTATGTTTGTGGATACCCTTCCGTTCATAGCTTCCTTAGAACTCAATACCATTAGCTGCCCTGAATCGTCTCTAATATTAATCTGGATATTGCTTTTTTCAGATATCATAGTTGTAACTGACTCATCTCTGAAATTGATTGGTTCATTATAGGTGATTCTACCTGAAACTGTAACCAAAGCATCAGCCGAGGACATTCTTTTTGCATTGTCAGAACTTTGCCAGACGCTACCATGAAACACAATAGTAGTGAAGTCATTTGATATTTTCAGTATTTTCAGCATGGAGAATTTTAGGAAATACACTCCTTCAATGTCATCTAAGGAAAGGTGTCCCAAAGCCAATTCATTGTCTACAATAATTTCATCGTTATCATGATTCAAAAAATATTCTGTCATTATCTCTAGCTTCATGCTATGAGCCTCTTTTGGTGTACTATAAGCAACACCTTCCTGAGTTATCAAAAGCGATCCCCTGAGTAAATCATTATCACTGATATCATCAGAGCTCTGGGCAAAAGAAAGAATGCTTGAGGGAACAATATATGTACAGGTTACAATAATAATCAATACAAGCAGTTCAGCAAGGGCAGAGCGATTTCTCCTGATCATGCACTTAAGTCTAGATACCACAAGTTGAGATAAAACTTTGTTAAATATTCTTACATTCAATTTGCCTTTAGCACTCTAACCTAAAAAAGAGTGAGCTAATAGATAGAACTCTGATGGAAGGGATTGATATCTCGTAAAGAAGCCTTGCAGTCGAATTCGCAGCTTAGGCAGCGGTCAGCTCTCTTATAGACAACTAATAAAAATTGAGCTCAATGCCGTGGTTCGCTCGTAGGAAAAAATTGGACCGGGTGGGATTATTTGAACCCATGACCTCAGTCAGCTAATACAGGTCTTTCCTCTGATGCAG
>DASQUV010000088.1:0-7638 GCA_035641095.1 Nitrososphaeraceae archaeon | reverse complement strand
AGCTTTCTTTATTGCAGCAATCTTTTCTGCACGTTCTATGGCCTTCTGACTAATATCATATCCATATACATCAAATCCTTTCTCCTTCACATATTTTGCCACTGGAAGGCCAAGCTGGCCTAAACCTATGATAAGAACTTTGTAGGCTAGAGTATGAGTATTCACCCTCCGGTCATCTGCGACCAACATATCAGACTACTCAACTGCCTATAATTATTAAAGAATTAAGAAACAATTAGAAGTAAATTTAATCAGTGTCAAAAATTATCTTTTATTGATATATTGAACGAAAGCCACTATCGAGAATCAATGCTGATTTAGGATAGCTGAATCGATTCCAAGAAAATTTATACTGTCGGCAATTGTAAGAATTAGCTGCAGTTTGCTCAACCGATTCAGAGGTCAAATCCAGCCACTTTTACTGAGTATTGGAAGGGAGTTCTCGAAGATAAACCCCTCTCCTAACTTTTGGACAGGATTGAGTCTGATTACTTCTCTCCTTGCAGCAGCAATTTATGGAAGTGCATCTGTGTTAGATCATCAGTATTCTTATTATTTTTCTTTAGGCGGAGGGATACTACTAATCATTGCGGGATTCTTTGACTTGGTGGATGGGAGTGTTGCTCGCTTAACCAGAAAGACCTCCAAGAGAGGTTCTTTTCTTGATTCAACATATGATAAGGTATCCGAATCGGTTGTTTACATAGGAATAGCAGCGGGAACCCTTGCAAGTCCAATAACATCCATGATAACATTAGCACTCTCGCTTTTAGTAAGCTATGTTCGCGCGCGCGCGGAATCTCTTGGGGTTACACTAATGGGAGTTGGTATCGGTGAGAGAGCAGAGAGGCTTTTGTTACTCGCGACTATTGGAATGCTACCTATCGACGGATCGACACAGTGGGCTGTTATAGTAGTATCAATAGTAGCAGGCTTTACATTAGTTCAGAGAATATCGAAGGTGAACAAGCAACTATCATCGATGGGTTGAGGTAATTATCTTAGTCTACCAGTACTCCTTCTCTCACTTTCAGATCTGACTTTTACTATTCCTCGATGAACTGCACAGGAGACGCAATAGAATTTAACATCTGAAGAAGGGGCGATATAAGCACCCTGGGCCTTTAGCTCCTTTGCGAGAGTAGGCTCTACGAGAGTTACTCGACCAGTTACCTTCTTTGCCTTATCCCTAGGAACCATCGCTCCACACTGACTACAATGCACAGTACCTGAACTTCCTTTTCCGCCCTTTGTTCTGCCCCTGCTTGCCCTTTTCTTTGGCATTCAATAGTTGCTACAAATGAGCTATCCTTTAAATCTTATCCTATCTTAATCGGACGGTCTAAAGGCTAAATTATATATGTAAATGTGTATGCTCAGAAGTTCCAATCCAGTTTGCTGCTATTTAAGTTTTTTAGAATAAGACGGCACTTTGTTCCATCGAGTCTACTTACGCTGGTTTTGGAGCAGATTTTTCCATAAAATACTTACCTAGGCACTACGTTCCTATTCAACCTCCGCTAGGACACATTTGAATCCAGATGCGATGCTTCATATTTAAATTGGACATGATCATGTGAAATAATAGTCTTCATGAAGGTCGGCCTTTCTGTGAATCAAGCAAGAGATTCGACACTACTTGTACAGATAAAGAAAGTCCTAGATTATGGCGGATTCACCGTTCAAGTAATGAGAGACGGCGACTATCGTGTCGCAAAAGATGTTGATCTGATAATCTCGACGGGAGGGGATCGAGGGATTTTGGATTATTTTCATAAGGTCGTCACAGATTCGGCTCCTGTACTGGGAATATACGAATCCGATTCGACAGGATTCCTCGCACAACTTGATGTTCGCGATTTACAAGCATCGCTAAATCGTATAGAAAAAGGAAATTTCGAAATTGATCAGGTATTTAGAATAGCGGTGAAGGTAGATGGCAGGGAGGTAGAACCAGTTCTCAATGATGTCGCGATATTCCCAAGCAAAAGTGCAACTCTCATGGAGCATGTTCTGAGAATTGATGAGAAGACTGTTTGGCGTGACAACAGTGATGGCCTGATTTTATCTACCCCAACTGGGTCAACTGCTTATTCGATGTCCGCTGGTGGTCCCATGGTTTTGCAGAAATCTCAAGTCTTCGTGGTTGTATCTGTTAATTCTTTGGACAACACAAGACGGCCTTTAATAATCCCAAATGATACCACGGTAGAGGTAGCTGACATAGTCAGCAGATATCATTGTGAAATTGTCCTTGATGGAGGCACTAGGATGGGTATTAAGAAATCGCTTCACTGCTCCAAACATCAGGTTCCGGCTAAGCTCGTGAGGCTCTCTGGAAATTCATCCATAATCTCGTTAATTGCCAAAAAAGTAAGACTTGCCGAGGATTTGTTGAGTATGCCACCAAGTGCCAAGCTTCTTCTCAAGACTTTAGAGTATGAGGGCTCTCTAAGTCAACGTGACCTATCAACTCGGACTATGCTGCCAGAAAGAACAGTGAGGTTAGCTTTAAGGCATCTTCTTACACGCGGCTATGTGAAAAAAAAGACTTCTCTGCGTGACGCAAGGCAGCGAATCTATGAGCTCAAGCTCTAGCTGAGGCGGATTCTACGAAAGCCAAAAAACTCTTTTCCGGCTTTCCCAGTCTACTACTGAATTCTGAATGGTATTGTGTTCCGAAGTAAAATATGTGCTTCGGTATCTCCAATATTTCTGTGCGTTTGCCCCCATCTGAAAATCCAGACAAGACCAATCCTCCTTTCTTCAAGATTTCTAGATATCTCTGGTTGAGTTCATATCTATGTCGGTGTCTTGCATAAATAGTGTTTGCATGATATATTTTTTCAGCCATTGTGTTCTTTCTGATAGTAACCTCATGACTCCCTAATCTCATTGAACCTCCTAATTTGAGATTATCCCGCTGCTCAGGCATAAATTCCACGATTGGATCTTCAACTTTCGGGTCTATCTCTACCGAGCTAGCCTCATTAATTCCGCAGGCATGCCTTGCAAAAGCAACCAAAGCAAGCTGGAATCCAAAACAGATTCCCAAGTAAGGTATGTTACTAACCCTTGCATAATTTGCGGTCCTAATTATTCCCTCACTTCCTCTCCTACCGAAACCTCCGGGGACAACAATCCCATCAAACTTGTTTAAATATTCGATGCTGTGGGGTTTGTCAGTTTGTTCAAATCTTTCAGATTCGATCCATTCTACCTCCAGTTTCTTTTTTATTTGAGCCGCTGAGTGTGATAGTGCATGATAGACGCTGACATAACTGTCTGGAAGTGATACATACTTACCTACTACAGCCATGACAACTGATCCCTTGGGATTGTAATAACCCCTTGTCACTGATTTCCAATCACCCAAAAGAGGCTTTCTCCGTTTAAGCAATATCTTGTTACCTATTGCATCAACTATGTGCTGTTCTTGAAGCATCTCCGGAACGTTATAGATTGAAGGAGCATCATGACATGAAATCACATTTTGTTCTGGGACGCTTGCAAAGAGGGAGATCTTGTGTCTAACTTCTGAGGTTAAAGGAGTGGCACACCTCACTGCCAATATATCCGGTTGTATCCCAATTCTCCTAAGCTCTTGTACGCTGTGCTGTGTAGGCTTAGTTTTTTGCTCTCCGACTACATCCAAAACTGGTGCAAGGGTAACATGAATTACAAGTGTATTAACATCTCCCACTTCTAATTCTAGTTGTCTTAATGCCTCTAGAAAAGGCAAACTTTCAATGTCTCCCACTGTGCCCCCGCACTCAACGACGAGTATGTCCAAGTTATTTTCTTTTGATATCTCTTTTAGTCTTTCCTTTATGGTATCTGTAATGTGGGGAATTATCTGTACGCATTGGCCAAGGTATTTTCCACCTCTCTCTGCTTGAATGACATCTGAATATATTCTTCCAGTTGTTATGTTATGTTCTTTCGAGATTGAGATGTCCAGAAAACGTTCATAGGTTCCTAGGTCCATGTCGCATTCCCCTCCATCTTCGGTGACGAAGACTTCACCATGAGCAGTTGGATTCATTGTTCCTGCATCATAGTTAATGTATGGATCGATTTTCACGCATGAAACGTTATAACCACATAGCTGCAAAAGCTTTGCTACTGAGGCTGTAGTTACTCCCTTGCCTAAACCAGACATAACTCCGCCGGTAATGAAAATAAATTTGCACTTCGAATTATTCCCCTTAGACCGCACATCCAGGTTTTACAAATCTTATTATTATTCCTTTTTTTGTTACGGTGTATCGATTAGTTAGTTTGTGGATATCACTGTATGAAAACTCCGGGCAAGTTTCAGGTTCAATAGACGTGCTCCTCTACATAACCTACGTTCAGAAAAAATGTGCTTAGATGATGAATATACTCGTTATCTCTATTTAGGCTGTAGACGGAGTTAGCAAGTCTGCTTTCGTTAACCCAACCAATGGATTTGAGATCCCGAAGATTCCTCTTGATATCTTCCCTCTTAAGGTGAGTCTTTTTTTGCAATGCATAAATCGTGAGCATCCTGGGTTCCTCTGTTAAGGCTTTCAATATCTTTACCTTCCCAATACTTCCTAACCCAACTTCCATGGTCTCTACGGGGTTCATTTGTATTCGTTGATTAAGGTCGCTGTGTTGACTTTACTTTTTTTTGAATCATTGACTCAAGCTCTTCCAATGATTGAGATGGTATTCCTATATCCCTTAATGAGTTCACTTCAATAATTTTTCTAGTGTGAAGATCATGCAAGTGGTCTTCAATGTCCAACTTTTTTAATTTGTATTCTTGCATTAGTTCCAATGAAGAAAGTCGTATTTCCTTAAGTTCCGCGTAGTGCCTCTTTTTCATTCGCAAAGTTCTAACTAGGGCCAGTAACGTATACGTCTGATTCATTGATAGATCGTCAAAGTCCTCAGGGGTCATAGAAGGCCTTATTCTGCCATACACTTCCCGTATTTGGTCAAGCGTTATTCTGCCCGTAGCTCGTGTCTCGGCAAGATTTCCCGAATAGAGAAGTAAATCTAGCGCAAACCGTATGTCACTATTGTTGTGTGGCATTATCGTCATATTTGCTATTTCATCGATCATGTCCGATCCGATTGCTGTGTCATTAAATGCTTCCTGGCATCTCTTGATCAATATGTCGGTCACCTGATTAAGAGTGTATGGAAAAAACTCCATTGGAAACCGACCAAGTGTGCTTATTTCAGCTTGGTCCAATTTACCATGGAATTCATTGCTTCTGGCAATGAATATCACCCCTTTCACATTACATGAACTGTCAGGCTCGAATTCATTGAGTCTTGTCAAATCATAGATTATTCCAGTATCTTTCGTAGTCTTGATTAAATAATCAATTTCGTCTAATATAATTAGACCATACTTCTTCTTTAGACGAAGATGATGTAAAAGATATCTAAGCATTTCCTCCGCACTAAGGCCCTGTGAGGGTAAATCAGGAGCAAATTTTTCTAATAAAAATCTGTAAATGCCATACTTGTTGCCGCCCTGAAGCTTCAAATTTACGTAGGCTACATTGAGTGAATGGCCGTGATTACCAAATTCTTCGGCTACAATTCTGGAAGCTTTGAGAACGCTAGATGTTTTTCCCAATCCTGCTGGACCAATCAATTGTATTATAGAAAGAGGAAAATTATCCGGGTTTATGTATGATTCTTTAAAAACATCCCTTATCCTGTTTATCTCTCTTTCTCTATGAGGGAGCTCTGTAGGAATATACCTAGGTGATAGTTTAGATCTATCTTTGAATATTTTGCTCTCTGACATAGTGGATTATCCAGAAATACCCATAACTCTGATATAATATTACTTGCTCTGTCTATTAGACTTTCAAATTCGACAATTTTCAGTTGCTAATTTGACAAAGCATAATTCTGTATCAACAAACCTCTCATCAAGCACGTGGCGGTAATCTTCATCCCTATTAAGGTCAGTTCGCCCGTCAGGCGCCACGTTTATCTAAATATATTAGATAATTACTCCGTATTAAATTTAACTTCAGCAAGAAAAGAGCTAACCCATCCCAAGATATGGATGTAAACAAAATTGACAGAAGTTCAACTACTGACCCAGGCCGGAGCATCAAAGACTAGGGTCTTCATTGAAAAAGTGTTAGTGATCCGAGTACACGCCCGGTTGTGAGTTGCTTCACTTCACTTCACTTCGCTTTTGAACCAAGTAAATGTTACTTAGTAGGCACATTCAGAACCGACGTTTCATTCAGATAATATTTTCTTGCACCCACAAATATCTTGTAATAGCACTCGTTCACATCTTCCAAAGTAAGATCAGAATGCTTATTGGCGGCCCTGGTGGTACAATTGAAGTATTTGGTCAAGGCAAGTGCGGGCACTATGGTGCTAATCCCTACCATACATACTAGTGCAGCAGACATGATTAACAGCAAAGTAAATTTTCCCGTGAGATTCATATTGACGAGCTTATCCTAATTGTTTATAAGAAGTAAGTAGACAGGTTATATGAGAAAAGCATTGACGAATACCGAAGTGCATTCAACAAGGACCATTTTCTGCTGACCATTTGACCATAGTATGAAATATAGATATCCACGCTAAGAAACGAATATCAATAAACCTTCAATCTAGCCACATATTTGTTGATTTAAGCCTAATAGATTTGGTTAATGCCAGAACTGCATTCAGATTATCCGAATGCATCAACCAGGTCATCGCGACAGGTTGCTTCCTATACAAAGTCCCGTCACCTTTATCTTGCCATGATGTTTATCCTTTCTAAGGTAGATAAGAAATTCTAAGAATACTCTTCAATCTCCTCCGGTCCTTAGAAAGTTTTGCCAACTCGTTATCATCATTAGGTCTTAAGCAGAGATTCTTCAGAAATGCATTCAACAGATAGAAGTATTGCTTGGCTGACTGATGGGATTTGAACCCCTCTGTAAGATGGTGGATCTTTGGATGATAATATGAATCCTTATTGCAATGCGACGACGAGGTTGTAGCCGTAGCCGCGGCTGGTTAAGGTTGAGTTTGACGTTGAGGACTAATAGCTTAACCATATACGCTATACGTAACGCGGCATAAACTCCTAAAAATAAAGGTTTAAACGTCCATCTTAACAACTAAGTTCTTCGATTGAGCGAGCCAAATTTTTCGAATATTCTAGTGGCAATCGATGGTTCAGAACCGTCATTTGACGCAGCTGACTATGCAGTTAGTATTGCTGAATTATACAATTCTCACTTAACCGCATTGTATGTGGTATCTGCTCGAGTCAACAATGATTTCGATTCTGATATGCCTGTAGATAAAATGCCAGATCAAATTCAGAAAATCATGAATGAAGCAAAAATAGAATCTGAACCATGGTTTGATAGAATAAGGAGAGAAATTGACAATGAAAGTCTGATCAATTTTCGAACAAACATAGTACTGAGTTCAGCGAAGGTTTCAGAAGTGATCGTCAATTTTTCTGAAAATGCTAAAGTAGACCTCATAGTAATAGGCACACGCGGGAGGTCTGGCTTTAAAAGGCTTCTTTTAGGAAGTGTTGCCTCTGATACTGTAACGTATGCACATTGCCCTGTGTTGGTAGTAAAGTGAGCCCTACATCGGTGTGACCTAACATAATTA
>DASQUV010000087.1:0-2455 GCA_035641095.1 Nitrososphaeraceae archaeon | reverse complement strand
CAGGATCTATGCCAGCACCTGTATCCTTTATTAGGATATCAACAAAAAATCTTTCACCTTCATCTTTTTTCTGTTCGGCCGAAATAACTACGCTGCCAGGATCTTCTGTGAACTTGATGGCGTTACTAAGAAGATTAGAGACGACCTGTGATATCCTTACTTTATCCCCTTGTATAATGAAATTGTCTCTAGGGAAAAATGATATACTTACACGTCTCTGATCCCTTTTAATTTGGCTTGCATAATCGTTAATGACATTCTGTATCAAATCATTCAAGACGAACCTTTCATTCTTTAAATGCAAAGCCTGACTCTCGATTTTAGTGACATCAAGTATATCTTCGATGAGTTGCCGTAACCTTTCAGCATTTCGGTTTATGACGTGCAACATCTCTTCTGAGCGTTCAGTTCCATTTTTCTTGGTTAGGAGGACCTGAGACAGACCCAGTATTGGCTGAACGGGGGTGCGCAATTCGTGCGCCGCGATATTGATAAACTCTTTTTGCATCATATTGTATGTTTTTAGTCGTTCATAGAGTTCTCCCTGTTTCCAAAGAGTCTCAAATATGGATGCGTACGAAAGTGCAATTGGCTTGCTATTTGAATATGCTGCCAATCCTGCTGCATCATGATACTTCTCCTTTGTATCATCTTTTAATTCGATAATCATAGATTCTTTCCTGTCCACCACTATGACGCCAATTTGGGTCTGTAAGGTCTTATCTAAACCTCTAATATCGAGCTTTGGCAATGCTAATTGAATTTCTTTTATTGTATGTTCCATCTGTTCCTCATCAGCAGGAACTAGTATCCTGACACTTTTATTACGTTCTAATGCTTCTCTGAATAAATGTAGAGCTCCCATACTTATTTGGCGGCGAAATCCATTGAACGAAGGATATATCCGCAGTACCTCGTGTTTTGCTGATTTAACCAGTTTACGAGAACGCTTTAGTGCTTCTTCAGGATTCATGAGAATCTCTATTTTAGCTGGCTCGATTCCTTCTTCAATCTCTTTTATTCTTTCTCTTGCCTCGATGCCATTTCGCCACAGCTCTTCGAAAACGGAAGAGAAGTGCCTCAAATAGCCAGGCTCGTTGCTGACCAGAAGGCTTTGCACCAATTTACCGTCTTCCATCTTTTCTATCGTCACCGCTACTTTTTTGTCCGAAACGCCAAAACTCATCGGAGGAAGGTTTTGAATATGTTTAACTTGAATTCCATATTCTAGGTATAATTTGACAAGCTCAACATTTTGATTATCCACATATGTAATGTACCGCATACCCTTGTGTTCGCCTCTCTTCTGCTTCTCCAATAGCTTTTTCTTTATTTCGAAAAAGTGCTTGTGACTGTAGTGAATCCCCCCGGAAGATAAACAGGTAGCTAACTCCGTCGAGTCAGCGGTGAGTCGAGAGATCATTCTTATAATCTCCTCTGAATTATCGATTACCAATGTTTCATGATGCTCCACGCCCTCCTCGATCTCTCTTATTCTCTGCTCTGCAGGCACAGCTTTGTTCCATAGTGTCTCGAATAGATATTGGCCCTGTTCGACAACCTCTTGCACATTACTATATACAACATGGGAAGCGGGTTTTCCTTTCTCATGGTTAGCAGCTGGGGACACATACTCCATTTCACTGACGTAGAAATTACCTCTGATACCATCCAAGTGTCGGAGCTCATTTACATAAGATTTCACCAATTGTTTGCAGTTATTGAGGTTATCGATTGTAATTTCCGTAACGAATCTTAGTTTAATGCCTCGCTCTCTCGCGTGGATAAAAGACTGCTTTAGAGCTTGGATATCATCTATCAAAGACGGGCGAGTGTGGTCAACGCACGCATCAACCTTCTCGGAGGCTTTTTCTACAAATTCTATTACTTTACTAACTACTTCGTACGGATTATGATAAACTTCTGTTCTTCCTCGTTTCATGGCAGAACTGCGCAGATATGTCATAATACGGGCACCAAGTATTAATGAATTACTGATAAATCTAGGTATATTTTGTAATTACAGACCAGACCTATATAAGCAAATGCGACCGATCATAAGTAGAATGCCCTCCACCCTCCACTCTTTCTCCTTCACTTAAGGCAACCCAAAGAACCAATCATCGTCAAAAGTAATGCAACATTGAGAGTTATTTTCATCTGCCTTATGCAAAATCTGGCTCCTTATATCTGATATTTCTTCAGATCTGCAAAGCTACTAATAGCATGCAATCGAACTGTATATAATGGCCAATCAAGATCAAGAAAAGGAAAGAGAACCTACTGCAGAGGGTCATGTTCTTGACGATAGTTCTGCTGCCGAAAAATACGAGAATTCCGGCGGCATTGGGACCAAAGAGAGGATAGCCGGGAAAATAAAATCAGTGGTACTTGGTAAGCCGGAAATGAACGTAGTCACTCTTCCGGAGGCTGTCAGAGTTTCAAACAATATTAG
>DASQUV010000086.1:0-6130 GCA_035641095.1 Nitrososphaeraceae archaeon | reverse complement strand
ATTATTGGAACTTGGGATAGGGCCAATAGTCACTGCTGGTCTGTTAATGCAGCTTTTGAAGGGATCTGAGCTGATTAAGCTCAATTTCAAGAATCCTGATGATAGGGCATTATTTACTTCTGCGACCAAGATTGTCACTATCATCGTTATCGTAGCTGAAGGCGCTCTGTATGGCTCAAGTGTGTACGGAGGCTTGGTAGCACAGCCTGAATTTGTCGCAGTAGTCATTGCTCAGTTAATAGGTGCCAGCTTGATTGTCATGCTTCTCGATGAGCTGGTGCAAAAGGGATGGGGGTTAGGTTCTGGCATAAGCCTTTTCATAATGGCTGGAGTTGCTCAGGGTATATGGTGGGCCGTTTTCAGTCCAATTCCTGCACCAGATGGCGGCAGCGTAGGTATTCTTCCATTCATGGTGGAATCAGCTATGAACGGGACTCTACAGGATGTATTTTTCAGATCAGGTCAGCTTCCGAGCGTCTTTAGTCTGATAATAACTTGTCTGGTGATAGCTATGATAGTATACGTCCAGGGAATTCACATAGATATTCCAATTGTCTCAACCAAGTATAGAGGTTTCAAAGCAGTATATCCTATCAAGCTGCTCTATACTTCGAACATTCCGGTGATACTGGCATCGGCATTACTGGCCAATGCCATATTTATGGGTCAGATGCTATGGGCAAATTATAACCCTCAAAATTCTAATCCTACATTTAATTGGATTGCCCAGTACGATGCCGAAAATCCTCAAAGCCCTACCGGAGGCGCCCTTTATTACATGACACCCCCTAGGAGTATTGAAGCCGCAAGTCAAGATCCTGTGCGAGCAGTTGTGTATGTAATATTTCTTACCACAATAGTTACAATTTTTGGGAAACTATGGGTTGAACTAGGTGGTCTGTCTCCCAAAGCTGCTGCTAAAAATCTACTTGATGCAGACGTTCAGGTGCCAGGCTTTCGACGATCTCAAGGATCAGTTGAGACCTTGCTGAATAAATACATACCTTCGGTAACTATTATTGGAGGTGTAGTGATAGGCTTACTTGCTGCAACATCTGATGTATTGAACGTATTCGGCACAGGCATTGGTGTACTATTGATGGTGGATATCCTGGTTAATTACTATAACCTGCTTGTGCGAGAGCAGGTCGACGTTCATATGCCAAAATTGGCGGCCTTAATTGGTAGAAAATAACCTTCATAGCAACGCTAGAGTAATTGTAGTTGGCGTGCCGGGGGTAGGCAAGACTTCAGTCGTTACCAATGCTGCTGAGCGGTTAAACCAGTCTCAATCGACTACTCAGGTAATGGTTTTTGGATCGATAATGCTCGATGAGGCCAAAAAATTGGGTATTATAGACAGGGACGAAATGCGAAAACTATCAATAAATACCCAGCGTCAACTGCAAGAAATGGCAGCCAACAGCATCAGCGGTGTACGAAGCGTTAACATTATAATTGATACTCATCTATTTATTAATACTATTGAAGGGAGGTATCCAGGCGTGCCGCGAAATCTTTTAGACATATTGTCCCCTACTCATTTGATCATGATTTCAGCAGCTCCCGAAGAAATTTTTGCCCGAAGAATGGATGACGGCACTAGAAATAGAGATTTAATTTCCATGGATAGCATAAAAAATGATTTAGAGGTGGCGACCATCATGATAGCTACATCTTCTGTTTTGACTGGCGCCCCCTTTAAGATAATTTTTAATCATAAGGATAAGCTGGATGATGCAGTCAATGAATTAGTCGATGTAATATCAACTAAGAGTGAGAGGAAATGATCTACCAAAGCATTTTAGACTCCCTTATCATGCAGTTGCCAGGTCTAACTCCTCACTATACAAAGAATCCTGTATTCCCAGACATGGTATCGGCACTAATTGTAGCAGCACTGATTGCTATTGCGATGAACTTTGCTATGGCTATGCTTAGGAAGCGGACTACAGATATTGACAAGATGAACAGAGTTATGAAAGAAACGAACGAATGGCGAAAGCAGTATACAGATGCTATACGAAAGCGCGATAAAGTCCGTGTTGAGGAGCTGAAAAAGAAGCAGGCTTCGGTGAATAAGATGACTATGGAGATGCAGCAGCAACAGATGCGACCGATGCTGATCTATATGATGCCCTCATTGCTGATCTGGATTTTAGTATTTCCAGCCATATTTGGTTCCACTGCTGGTCTTTCTCCAATACAATTTCCCTGGATTACATGTAGCCAAGAGAATGTTCAGACGGATCAGCAAGTAGACGCAGACGGGCAACCAAAAGGTGCATGTTCCGTCCCTGGAGAGATTTTTCTATGGGGTTGGTTCCTAATTACCTCTTTTGCTTTTAGCGGGATAATTTCTAAAGTTACCAAGACGTCTATGCCTGGTCTTACCGGAAGTTGAACGTAGGATACAAAATAGCCAAAGAATCCAGCCGTGACGGAAATACTCATACTAGGAGGAGGACAGAATCCATTGGGAGCCTACATCAGAAGGAACAGAATTTCTCAATAATTGTTTCGGGTTGGCCTGCAGTTGGCAAAACTACTGTTGCCGCGGAGCTAGCCAATGAATTCGGACTGAAAATTTACAACGGTGGTGATATTCTTAAGCAGATCGCTACTAGCATGGGATACCAAACAACTGGTACCGATTGGTGGGATAGTGAGGAAGGCAGACGATTCATGGAGAAACGTAGGAATGATCCTACTTCTGATAGAGAAGTCGATAATAAACTGAAAGAGATCATAAGAAAAGGTAATGCTGTGGTTACTAGCTATACCCTTCCATGGTTGGTAGATGATAAATGTGTCAAATTATGGCTCCAAGGATCCGCCAAGAACAGAGCTATTCGAATGGCCACTAGAGATAAGATAAATATCGATGAAGCTGCGAAAATCGTAGAGGAAAGAGATTTCAAAAACAGGCAGATCTATCAGGAACTTTACGGTTTTGAATTCGGTAACGATCTTTCCGTATTTGATTTCATGTTAAATACGGATAAGGTAGATCTTGAATCTCTAATAGATCTATCAAAGGATATAATTAGGAAGTTGAAAAAATAGAATAGCTCGAAATTCTGAAAGTTCGCCATTTCCCCAAAAGCTCTGGATTCTGATTATGGCCTAGATGGGATGAACAGAGAAATTGGAAAATCAACCTGTTGCAGAGCGTGCTCTAGACGGAATCTATTCACTGAGTTTTGCAAGCTGGTTTCCGTTTTGGAGTGAAGTACTAGATGGGGCTTTCAAATGCGATTGAAGCATATCACATATATCCAAGTATGTAAAGAGTCCGTAATCATCTATCTTACTTCGACAAATCAGTTTCTGATGATTTGCTCTCCATCGGATGCAATACCCTCGATCTCCACAATACAAAGGCACAATCTTGACATGCTATGAGCAGTAAAATTTCCGCTCTCGATTAGCTCTTGCCAATGGCGAAATGTAGACCATAATTCTCAATATTCTGTTACCTCCGCCTGGTAATAAAGACATGAAACTTTAAGGACATTGCGAAACACATTTCTAAGGAGGCATGGCCTTAGCAATAGATTTTGGCATTGTTGTCTTAATCGATATATCACGCATAAACGCGATAGCCTTCCATATACCGATGGCAGCAAATATGTTTTGCCGGTTAGGTTCTATCTGTTTATTAAATATTTAGCCCAAAAACTTACCTTTAGCCCCGGTCTTCCTCCCTAGTAACGGGATGGTGGCGTTGAAATAAAATCATTGCCCAGATCGTCCGCCCTGTTTTATTTTTTTGGAATCTTCTATTGCCCTTATTTGCGTTCTCCGAGCTTCCTCGACGAATTGATCTTCTTTCGCGAGTTCGTCAGCAACACGAACCCGTTGAACCCCATGATCTTGGCTCGAAGCGAACTGATCTTGTGACTGGAGCAATGTGCTAAAGTGTTGATTCGATGTCATTTGCTGTTTCTCGTCTTGCCCAATCAACTTTCCGAAGGATCCTAGCTCTCTACTTGACATTTGGGATGGCGTGCTTTTGCCATGAAACAATGCCTGCCCACGGGAGGTGGTGGTGGCAGTCGAGGGTTGCTTGAAGACATTTCGAAATTTGGACCTGACAAATTAACGAAATCAGTCTGTCCAAGTTCTTTCCGTGACGACTTTTCTTCTTGCCCGTCGTGGAGACTGTCATTTTTTTCTCCACCTCCAGATAATACCCTGGAAACAACTTCGGGTTTGTGTTCTATCCTTAACTGTTCTGCTTTAGAATAGTTTGCTTGAGAGTCCTTGACTCCGCCAATTAACATTCGTGCGAGCTCCTCGTCTCTCACGTCTTGACTGCGTTTCCACATCTCCATATATTTGACCATATTATCGGCAAATTCGGCTTGTTTTTTGAGTATCGCTAACATATCTTGGATTAGGGGGCCACTTAAATTATTTTGGTTAGTGGATAGAGTATTGACGACATTTTCCCTGTTTCTTGGTTCAAATCTTATCGAAATGGTTCCCTCCTTATCGGTTGAAATTACTGGAGTTAATATTCCAGCTGAGGCTGGATACTTCGTTCATTGTATCTAAGCCTAAGTTTCCCCCCATTCTCTTCCGATTCTCAATTCCATTGATTTTCAAAACGGTTTGATAACCTTCAATTAGCTCGCGAGTACTAGATCTTTCACTTTCCCTTAGTTTGGTCTCTAGCTCTTTATGTCTAACTTCGTACCACTTCAATAAACTTTCTATCGGTATTGTACTATTGTAGAAAGGCATAACTGAACTGTACGCTGTGTGCGAGGTAGAGACACCAGCTAAGTATGGGTTATCACTTGTCAGTTGATGTTTCCAGCCTTGGAGTGCCCGAGACGAATCATCGTTCGCACTCCCATTCGTATAGTTTGGAATGTTCGCTGAATAGTGTGCCTGTCTTATTGGATTTGCTTCGCCACCTATTTCCGGATGTCTTCTGTCGATATGTATCATTAAGTTCCAACGCCTAGAGCATGTTTGGGCGCACTTCGGACAAAGGGAGCCTTCTTTCTTAGTTTTCAAGCACATTCACCTCCAGAAGAATTCTTTTCAACTCTGTTAACTTGCTTGAAGTTATTTTTGCAGTCACTGCAGTTACTGCAGTTGATGTTAATAGTTTCATTGAATTAAATCCTTAAATTTTTCTTTATAAAGCTGCAATGGTTATCGGGAAAATATCAGTGAAGAAAATGAGTTGATCTTATCGAAACCAGAACCGCAAGGTCAGGAAACCTTTAAATCCTGTCTTAGAGGTTTCTGAACATAAGGAAATGACTACGATTAGCAAATCTATGGAAATAAAGGCTCCCCTTAACGAGGTTTTTACGTATTTCGCGAGACCTGAACATATGGCTGATCAATTCCCTGAAAATATGGGATTGAACATTATCCCATTGGAGGTTAAGAATGGGTTTGGGGTTGGAACCATCTTTAGGATAAGCGGAGACTTTGATGGAAAGAAGCTAGAATGGGATTGTGAAACCATAGATTACATTCCACATCGCAGGATCGTAGCTAAGATGATTGATGGGCCTTTCAAGAGATGGGAAATAATAGTTGAATTTGAGGAGGTTAATACTACCGCTACTAAAATCAGCATGCGAGTTGATTATGATATGCCCTTAGGACCTCTTGGCGGCTTAATGGATAAAGTCAAATTAAAGAAAGTCGCCGAGCGAGGTATGGAAAACGGATTATATAGGGTAAAGGCGTTGTTAGAGGGAACAGGCTCTATTCCAGTCTACATAACCCTTGATGCATATAGACGTGTATTAAAAGAGAAGGAGAGGCTCCACTGTTCGGTTTCGGATGCTATTGTAACCTTACTAAAAGAGCGTGATCAGAATCATCTGGCAACCAATGTACCCGCATAATCACTGATTTTGACTATCGCATTTTTTGTAGAAGATTAGCCCTCGTGCAAGAGTGCACCTTTTGCTTTTGTAGAGTATAAAGAATTAGACCTATATTAGATTTAAATATCTGCACACCTTGAAGTTCCACCTGATGGGTTCGTAGCTCAGCCAGGTAGAGCGTCTGGCTCTTAACCAGTCAATAAAATTGGGTTAAAATGTCGTGGGTCCGAATCCCACCGAACCCGCCTGTTTTTCATCCGAATCCATAA
>DASQUV010000085.1:0-12340 GCA_035641095.1 Nitrososphaeraceae archaeon | reverse complement strand
CAATATCAGCAAATAACGTACTTGAGAATGTCATTGACCTTAACAATGCAAACGGACTACCAACAAACATTAACGCAAATCAGTACGTAGACAACAGCTGTGAAACAAGCAATCCAAGCGGTTTGTGTATAGGAAGGTAATAGAGGACAAAAAAACTTACTCCTTTCTTTTTTTTGACAAGCCACCAGATCTCATATTAGAATATCTTGTTAAGAATTTGTTATTGATTGAGAATTTTATCGAGCATAAAGACTCTATTGGCTGTGCCTTCTTACTCTTATTCCTATTTGAGGCGTAAATTGAACTTAGGTTGATCGTATTTCGTTCTAACGGGTTCACTACCGGAGATAATATCGCTTCTTTGTGATCACCAACTTACCCAACCAGATCGCAATAGATACGATGAGGTTCTAAATATTATTTGCAGCTATTTCTTGTCTACAAAGAGCAAATGATTTCTGTATGCACAATAACCTGACCATTTTAATCCTCTACTTTCAGTTTCACCAATTTAGCTGAAGTTTAATGCATTCGAATACCTGCTTAACTATATGCTCATTTCTGTCGCAATTTTGTTAATGGCTTAAATTCTTTGAACTCATATACCTCATAATTGCGTTCAGCCCTGGACCGAGAAGGATATTTCCATTTACTTTGGTCGAGTTTCACTTTCACAAACCTGTTCCTTTGTAAAAAATGTTTGGAATCAGCCGATACCGATGCCAACAAAATATTATATACCTGCTCTCCCACCAACACTTGGTTTGGCTTTGCTATTGCAGTTATCTTCGAAGCCATACTTATGCTGGAACCAACGATATCCACATGGGATCTTGTCAGGCTCCTCCCATAAATTACTACCAGTGTCTTGCCGAAAGCTAGCCCAATCTTAACCGTAATCTTTGGCAATTCTGATATATTGAACGCCGGATTGATCACTTTTGTAACAATTTCCAGTATCGCCATCGAACAGTTTAGCGCATTTCTACATGCTAATGCCTCATCATACATGGCAGGAAATAGAATAATAACAGCATCCCCCTCGTACTTGAATACATAGCCATCGTAGCCAAATACAATGTTACTTATCTCCTGAGCGAAGATTTGAACCATTAACGCCAATTGCTGTTCTTCTAAAAATAAGCTCAATTCTGTTGAATTATTGATATCTACAAACATGATCACAAGATTTATTTTTGAATTAACCTTGCGTCTCAGCAATTTTGCACAATCCTGAGTTGACATATCAAGCTGTAGACCATCCTTAAGTGTTTTGGTCACTCTTGAGCGGACCTCAGATAGGTCTAAACTGTTAATATTAACTGAATTTTGAACCATGAAACACTTTGGATACGGCAAGTAATTAATAGGCTTTGAAAGAGGATCGATGGGGATAATCCAAAATAGCCATCGGTCATGTATCTCATCAGAGCTTCCATTTCTCTTCTCTCACTATAAAACACTCAGGCTAAACTGGAGAAGCATTAAAGGTAAAATCTCTTAATTTAAACAATACAATTCAATTTCATTTTTTAATACCATTTATCAGATTATTTTTTTATATAGTCTCAGTTGGATTTTGGGAGAATTAGAAGGTAGGTGAGGATCTACTCTATGCCTTTCTGATGCTACCTTAACTATTTTATTTGTCTCCATTGTCACGCTTGAAGCACCGCAGATACTCAGAAGTGATAGACCAGTCGGAGACGAAAAATTAACACTTTGAAAACCACTGATTTAGAACCATCTGTCGTAGAACGCAGCGGGTTGAAGATAATGTGATTGTATCATTTGATCATCTGCAAGATGGCAAGAGTCATTTTACAATTGTACACTCCAAGTGAGATAAGAGTCAGTACTACGATACTACCTCAATCGGATCCAATAAAACTTTAGCAGGGTTAGTAAGATTATTGTTTTTTACGTCATCTAAAACCCTTGTAGCCGTTCAAATTTAAGAGAAACAAGGCTACTGAGGTATAATCCATATCCGAAAAACCAATTACTTGTGTTGCCCTATAAACGGCATGAGCGGAGGCAGTTGTTGGAAGGGTCAGACCTGAATTCTGTGCGGTACGCAACGCCAAATTTAGATCTTTTACCATATTGTCAAGGCTAAACGAGGCAGGATATTCATCGTGGGTGATTTTTGGCCCTTTATTTTCACTTATTCCTGTTTTAAAGTAAGTAGAATTAAGAATTCTGACAAAAATATTTGGATCAATATTTTTTCCTCTCACCAATACCAATCCTTCAGCCAGTGCGATAGCTATTAACGATATGTTGATATTAATTGCCAGCTTTAGTGTGCTGGATGAACCATGATCCTGCCCCACGTAAAAAACTTCTTTACTTAGATCTCTAAGAACAGGTAGAGACTTGTCGTAATCAGACTTTGAACCTGATACAATCAGTATCAATTCCCCTCTCCTTGCTGCAGACACTCCACCTACAATCGGGACAGAGACCAACTTAATTCCATTACTAGAAAATAAATCTACCAATCTATGCGATTCATCAGGAGAAATAGTACTGCTTTGCCATACAATAAGATCCTTATTTGGGTTCTCAATCAATCCGTTTTTCTCAAATGAAACATTTGATACTGCTTCGTAGTCCTTTACACAAATTAAGGCAAAATCACAGATTCGTCCTATTTCTGCCGGTTTTTCAGTCACTAGCAAACCCAGTTCACGCAGCCTCTCTGATTTGGTCCTGTCCCTGTTGTACACACTAACTTCATGGCCTTTCTGGACAAGCCTGATTGCTATCTGCGATCCCATCAGTCCGGTTCCAATTACACCAATTTTCATACAGAAACAGCAACTATTTAGAATAAAAAAGGATCCCTTCTCCGTTTCATATAGCACTTATGTGGCTGTGATATCACTATATATTAATATCATGATTTACAAATCTCTTCATCAGAAAAAGCAAAAATGGCTTTCATTGCTACTTTAATGGGTATCATTGGGTTCGGCTTATCACACGGCATAAATCCCTCTCATGGGTGGCCTGTGGCATCACTATATGCAATGCGTCGCGCAAGGCCGTTGTTTTGGGGGATCATTAGTTCTTCGATAATAGCTGGAGCGCATTTAGTTTCTTCAATTGCAGTTGTGATTGCGTATATCTTTGTAGTCAACAGCTTGGGCTTGCGAATTCCTGAGGATTACATGAGATATGGTTCTGCTGTCGCACTAGGAATATTGGCATATATATTCTGGAAAGAGAACAGCGAGGATCTTGTTAAAACCCAACATGGGCACCTTCATGACGATAATAATTCCTTGGAACACTATCATACACATTGGCATAGCGGAGGATTAGGGCATCATACTCATACTCATACTCATCAGAAGAGAGCTACCCCATCTTTGAAATCCATAATTAGTTTTGCGTTTATTTTAGGATTTGTCCATGAAGAAGAATTTGTAATTCTAGCACTAGCGGCTAGTCAGAGTATTGATCCAATACTATTAATCCTTGCATACGCCGTATCAGTGTCTGCTGCCCTAATTGGTGTCACTATTGTTTCTCTAAAATTTTATCAACGGTTTCAATTTAGATTGGTTCAATATGCTCAATACTTGCCAAAGATTTCGGCATTGTTCCTTATCTTTATGAGCATAGGAATTATTATTGGAATTATATGAGCTTTACAGGATTTGGGGGATTGTCCAGAAGGTGTTTTAGTACACCGAGGTAAGCCCTATTCCCACATGTGTGTCATTTTGAGGGTTAAGAATTCTAGTAAGCAATCGAAGTTTTAAAGTCCGGGTACGCTGGGGAATGTTCAGGGATGACATTCCTCACCAACTATAGATATTGCGAATCTACTATTATGGAGACATAAAGTAGTACCGTATATACAGCTGGTATGAAACATTGGCTAGAATTGCGTTAATTGATTTAATTCTTCCTACTAAAAACCCTTCGAAATAGGTCAATCATGACCGGTATCTCCAGGTAATCAATGAGTATCGCGATCCATGCCAAGTAAACCGGAAATGTTACCAGATCGCTGCCGAAGAACGACTCATACACGACTTCATCAGTGATCCAAAATATATGAACAATTTGCGTTACCAGTAGCGAAAGAAAAATAGCATTTACTGTAATATCCCGATTAACTTTTGTATTTCTCATTAAACTAAATGAATAAAATGTGATGCCTGATATCAGAGCAGGTATTTCGACATAGTCAACTAGAATAAAGAGTGGTAATAGAGGAGAAGGCAGCCCAAAGTAACTCTGTCCTGCTATCATTTTTAAGACCACATCTGCTGTAAGCCAATACAGATGTAACACCTGTAATGACATCAAAATGAAGGCAATCTTTAGATTGAGGTTCTGATACTTCTCCCAGAAGCTTAGGACCTTGTGGAGGCTTATCAGTTGCCCCACCCTATGAGACATGTAGGTAATGGATAATCATTATTAATAAGTGTTCATTAGTATCAGATATGGATTCTCGCCGGGGAGTATTTATTAATAACCATAGACAATAGAGTGTGCTGACAGTGACAGAATTAGAAGGTGTAATCAAATTGCTTCGCGAGCATGGTTGTCGAATAACTCCACAGAGAATTGACGTCGTAAAATACATATTGAATACAAGATCACATCCTTCCGCAGATGATATTCATAAGGTCATCAAGAAGAGATATCCTATAGTAAGTCTGGCAACAGTATACAAGACTCTTGATCTCTTAAAAAGATTGTATATCGTACAGGAGTTAGGCTTTGCGGATAAGAGCGCACGGTACGAGACAAATAGTAAGGCTCACATTAATATGGTTTGTATGAGTTGTGGCAAGATCAGCGACGTGGAGGGGGTTCGAGGCTTGTCAGAATTAGAATCTCAAGCGAGAGATAAATCAAGTTACTACGTTTTAACTAGGAGGTTTGAACTTCACGGGTACTGTCCCAGCTGTAAATCAAAGCATTATCGACGAAATGAATACGTCTGATATCATACCCAATAAGCTTATTTTGAGATAATCTGTTTTGGAGAGTACTTCCCACTGGTAGTGTTGCATTGGTGTAGCAAATCTCAGAGGGAGATTAGGTCAATGTAGACGGCCGGCTAGATGCCTAACCCGTATTTTCAGTTGGCAACTGGATCGCTCGGTGAACGGATAAAGTTTACCCGTCAAAGGTTAGTAAGAATAACTATTTCTTAGTGTATCGATGGAAAATGGATTCTCGAATGATTTCAGAAGTATTTCCGTTACCATAAATGGCCTTGCTATTATTTTTTCCTAGCTTCAAATTTTGCTGAAGTACTACATCGACGATATCATTCTTCCTGAAATTGCACAGTTTATTCCATCCTCCCTCCAAAGTCTCAACCCATTCTGTGCTTTTTCTGATTGTTATGCAAGGCACGGAGCATAAATAGGCCTCTTTTTGGACTCCTCCTGAATCGGTAACTACTTTATATGAATCCTGGATAAGGCGAAGAAAATTAATGTAGCCCATAGGTTTAGTTATTTTCACGTTCTCGAGGCCAATCAGATCCTCATAGAGATCGTGCGATTTTAGAGATTTTTCTGTTCTTGGATGGATAGGAAATACTATCTGAATTCGTTCTCTAGTTTCGCCATATCGCATATTTGGTTTAGAATTTGATAATCCGTGATCCATTGGCTGTCCAGGGCCTACCGATAGACTATCTTCAACTCCAATAAATTTCAATTCTCGAAATGCTTCTATAATCTCTTTAAGATTGGAGTAAGATTCAGTACTCTCTGCCCTGTGCATTGTGAAAAGGACGAATGTCTTAGGCTTAAGGGACAACTCTTCTAAGATTTTAGAATTTCTAGAAAATTTCCATGCTTCTTTTACTATCTCGACTGATAAATCTCCTGTATTAATTACCTTACCTGATACGTGTTCAACCTCAAGATTAGCTACTGCCGTTCCTGTTGGAGCAAAGAGTAAATCGCTAAGGTGGTCAGTTAGGATTCGGTTTCTCTCCTCAGGCATCCTTCTATCAAAGCTCCTTAAGCCCGATTCAACGTGGGCTACAGGAATTTGATTTATGGAAGCAGCCATGGCCCCCGCGAAAGTAGAATTCGTATCCCCATATACTAGCACTAAATCGGGCTCGGTAGCTGCACCAACTTGCTTATTCTGTATGAATTCATTTTCTAAGCCTTTGATCATCTCTGCAATTTGAGCCCCTGGAGTCAAAGATCCGATCCCTAGATTGATATCAGGTGCTGGGATCTGAAGTTCCTTGAAGAAGACATTTGACATATCAAAGTCATAGTGTTGACCAGTATGAATGATAACATGATCACAGTATTGGGACAACGACCTGTGAATTGGTGATAACTTTACGAAGTTAGGTCTTGCTCCCACAATAGATACGATCTTCATAGTGCGGGCATAGTACTCGCTACGGGCTTGTTATTTCTTTCCCCATGGGGGCCCTCCCCGAGCAGATTAAATTATAACTCCAAAATCTAGCCATATTCCATATTTTGTTTCGTAGTGTGGTCCTTCTTCATGCTCAATGCACTGAGAGAACCATTCCGACGGTAATAGCAAGATTGAACTCATCAGTAGATCAGGTCGAGTTTCAAAGCACAATAATAAGCAAATAGTTTTTCTATTCTGTCCTAATCGGTAGATTGACTTGGTCGTTATGGCTTGAAAGCACAGCATGGGGCAAACATCGCCACCTAGAATCCCATATTGTTTCATATCTTTATTTTATATATATTATTTTGGTTGGGTCGAATAATGATTAATGCTCGGTTCTGTCTTGAAGTTTGGGGCACCAGTTATAGCAAGATTAAAGAAATATGTCAACTTGCCGAAAGGTTGGGATACTATGGGTTCTACTATGGTGAATCATTAGCTGGTATAGACTTGGAGTGCTGGACTGTAATTTCTAATCTAGCCGCACTAACGAAGAAGGTTAAACTGGGCCCAGTCATAACATATCTGTTTCCTGCATATAGAAACATCTCACTTCTAGCAAAACAAGCTTTGACAATGCAAGATGTTTCTAATAAAAGACTTGAGTTTAGGGCTGGTGCAGGCGCAACTCTTCAGGGAGCTTCACGATGGTGGCATCCATTTGGCATAGATTATCCCAACAATTTTGAAAGAGCATTGTTGCTCGAGGAAGGTATAAGACTTCTGTTACTGCTCTGGAGTGGCGCTCATTCCACTACATTTGAAGGAAGACATTTTAGGGTAAAAGATGCCATGTTATCCAAGAAACAGATGCAACCTGATGTTATTCTTCCAGTGACAATAGCAGCAAAAAGATAAAACTATGCAAATAGCTGCAAAATACGCTCACATATGGGAGAGCTCTTATTTGACTCCAGAACAATTTACCACTTTAAATGAAAAATTTGAAGGTATATTTGAAAAAAACTCATCGGAGAGGAGATAGAAAAATGGTGACAAAATCAATTGAATTGGATGTGGTGATCTTTGCTTCCGAATCAGATTTAGAATATAAGAAAAAAATAATTGAATTGGAGAGAGGACCTGCTATAGTCAAATACTAAAACATAAAATTGGTGACAAGTCAAATACTAAAACACGGACTTGTGGGAACACCTGAGAAAATAGGCGAAAGGCTTCAGCAGTATACAAATGCAGGTGTGGATCAGTTCTTGCTTGCATTCCAGGATCCACCTGACACTGAAGCAATAGAATTGTTCATGGAGGCTTTAGACAGATAAAAATGCTCAGAAACGAAAAGTATTTACAGATTCTGACTTCTCACTTTTATTGAACAAGCGATGACGGCTATATGGAAGTATATTCGATAAAGAACAACTCGCTTATTCCGACATCTTCTTTGTCGGACCCTGAAATAGCTAACCAGAGTGGTGCATTACAGTTTTTCTACGACATTTACTTACGAAAGCTTAGCATGTGTGAAAGCTGAAGTAACCTGACTTACTCAAAGATAATGATTCCAATCTTTGATCCTATCTTAGTAAGGTTGAATTTGGCCTAGAAAATCGAAACTGCAATCCAACAAAGATATACCGGCTTGATCTAATGTGGTAACGTCCACACAATGAACCGGCTAACCTATAATTAGATGCCATACCAGGATACCAATCGTCAGACATCTTATACAAATCCATAAACATATATTGGTAACAGAGTAATAAAACAGGTCGGCTCAAGAGACTTATTTATGTGGAAAAGATTTGCATGATGGACGGCGTTGCAAATAGACACCTTTAAGTCTTATAGTTTCCATACATTTTCTCAGTCATAGGTATGTTAGATACTATTTTTTCAGAAAATGAAATAGTGTATCTAAAATCGCAGCCCATTGGAAGAATTGCTACTGTCTCAGTATCGAAAGAAGATACTAGTGTTTCCTTGCAACCAGACGTTGAGCCAGTTGGCTTTGAATATGATGATGGGTACCTCTATATTGGTGGAAGAAGTGTCCCAAGGCCCACTAAATATGAAAACATTCTGAAGAATAAGAAAGTTGCAATAGTGATCGATGACTCGAAAACGGCCGATCCCTGGGATCCACGGGGGGTAAGGATCTACGGTGATGCTGACATAGTGATTCGACAAAGAGGATATGCGGATCAAGGCGGTCAATCAGAACATCAGTCCATTCGAATTTGTCCTATTGAGAAATGGAGCTGGGGAATTGATGAGCCAGTTTTCAAGAATGGAAAATTCAATATTAAAAGAGCACAGGCATCATGAATCGCACGGGGTACTGATTTATACTCGAATCTTTATATCCAGACGGCAAGTATCTCTGTTGAGCACCAGAAATATCAATGTTGCAATGATTACTATTATAGTAGTGAACCGGGATTTAATGGTGGGTGGAAGCAAGCAATAGGTCCAATAACTTCTAACACAGGTGTATCAGGATCAAATTTAGTGAATATGCCTAATGCTCAATATGCCGACCCTGTTTTTAGTTGGGCTGAATCAAGAGGTGTTACAGATATCGAGTTTTTCGATTCAACAGCATTTGGACCTGATTATAATAATGGCATTTTTGTAGGAGATATAACCAGTGGAACTCTTTTTTACTTCGAGCCAAACACTGATAGAACTGGTGTAAATCTGGGAGGCGATCCCCTACTAAGTAACTAAATTGCAGATAGTGATGACGAAATCGCTGGTGTGACATTAGGAACAGGTTTTACAGGAATCACTGAACTAGAGACTGGCCCTGATAGCAATTTGTACATTCTTACATTTGATCGAGAAGCCGAAAGGCTAGGGAGTCTCTACAGGATATCAGCTATTGGTCAAGGAGATGACACGGTAGGTGGCCATTTCAACGCCAGCACCCACCACAGTTACTCCCCCCAGCAGTCGGTGATCAGAGTGGGGCGGGTACCGAGGGACAGGATTCTGAGGATGAGGCTGACGGTGATAGTAGTGATGAAGAAGAACAGGAGGAGAATGGTGATAATTGATAATTGTGAATAAGCCTTGGTTTAGTCGTGGATGCAGAATAAATTTTTTGAATCATAGTCTTGCAATGTTAACGCAAAAGCACTATAAAGATCTCGTACTAGTAACCATTACATATGGTAATTCCCCGGCCCCACTATCTTATCGTTAGACAGCAGGTGACCTAAATTTCTGTGACTATGCAGTTGGGGGGCTAGAATAGGGATAACCAACATATTTTAGTCTTCTACCTCTAGTTACAACTGATCAATTCAACCGCATCGCGGCAGTTCTTTTTCTAACCTCTCTGCCGATTCGAGCCGAAAAGAATTTAATAAACAGTATTTAGCAGGATTTCGTATTAATAATTGGGATTGCCCGAATATGACTTTAGATTGAGGCCTGGAAAGATTGATGATGCTGATACAATAGGCAAAATAATATTTGAAGCATTTTCATCGATCGCAGACAAACATGGCTTCCAACGCGAATTTCCATCTGTTGATGTCTGCAGAGGCCTAGCATGCTCTTTTCTATCTAATCCTGGATTCTACTCTGTTATTGCTGAGAGTACCAATGGAGTAGACAAAGGTAGGTTGGTAGGAAGCAACTTCTTGGATGAACGCTCAAATGTAGTTGTGGGAGTAGGACCAATAACAGTTGATCCAAATTATCAGAACAAAGGTACAGGCAGGCAGCTAATGATTCATGTATTGGAGAGAGCAAAGAGAAAAAATTGTCCCGCAGTACGCCTGCTTCAGGCTTCTTACCATAACAGGTCCCTAGCTCTATATGCAAGTTTAGGTTTTGAAGTAAGAGAGCCAGTCTCAACGATGCAAGGTAAACCTATTCGAGACGATATTCCAGGAAAATCCGTAAGAACCGCAACCGAGTCTGATGTAAAATCATGCAATGCTATCTGCAAAGCAGTCCACGGACATGATAGAAATGGTGAACTCAAAGATGGTATAAGGGAGGGAGGTGCTAAAGTGGTCTTACAAGGAGACAAAATCACTGGTTATACTAGTGGATTAGCGTACTTTAACCATTCAGTAGGTCTGACTAATGATGACCTCAAGGCTTTAATCTCATCAGCCACTGGTAATTATGGTGGACCAGGTATTCTCGTTCCTACTCGCAATACACAACTGTTTCGCTGGTGTCTTGACAATGGGCTGAGGTTGGTTCATCAGCTTACCCTTATGACAATCGGATTGTATAATGAACCTGCTGGTTCTTACATGCCTTCGATTCTATATTAACAAAAATTCTCAAGTAGTAAACGACCGATGGGAAAATATACAAATGTGATATCAAAGTAATTCACCGGGTACTGACTTGCCGATCTGTCTACCTGCTCTTCATCGCAATAACTATTGTCCCGAAAATGATTCTAGATTTACCGATTGATGGTGGCCAATCATCGACAGTGGAAAAGTTACTGTCATTTTCCTCCAACAGTATTTGTTCTGGTTTAGTTTCACGGAACACCGACAACTGTAGCAAGAAAATAACCACGTCTGATAATCTTTACAGATCCGATTATACTCCTAAATGGTATTTACGGGCCACTCCAATTAAACAGGATGTGCTTGCTTGATCTATTGTTCCATTCCCATTTAAAACCAAGGGCATCAACTTTATTAGTGATTGCCCTCCCCCTGGTAGCAACTGTGTCAGGTCCTACTTCACTTCCCGGTACATTAATAGTTTGTACTCGTTTCCCAGCTAGCGTCATAGGTCCAGTCAATGCTTCGGCTCTCGAAACAACTTTTCCAGGTGGGGCCGCCCAAATGTTACCTCTGAAGTAGCTCAGAGCTAAAACATTTAAGCCATCAAGCTGCGTCTGGCCATAGATTCCCTTTTTAATATGATAAGCAGGTACGCCGTCACAATCACCGTAGGTCGGAGCCTGTGCAAAGATGCATGGACATGGTACGCTACATTTACAAGCATCAAACCAGTCTCCTATAACCGTCCAATCTGGGATTTTATCTTTAGTAGTCGCGGTAGCGGCGGCAGTAGCAGAGGAGGTGGTTGACGGATAAGACACTAAACCATGCAGCTTATTTGTCTAAATTCTGAATTTGCAGTATTTAAGATAATAGAGTCAGATGTGTTTCCACCAAGCGCTCTTCTAGCGCTTATTAGATCAGATATTTCTCCGGAGGAGATCTGTGAAACAGTTTGGAAGTGGGCATGACAAGCTATCGGATCACTTCATCAGTTAGAATTCTTGACAGTACTGCCAGGAAAGCCGTAGACAGCGCAAGAAAGCCTGTGCTCCTCATGCACGAATGATTTTAACACTGATAACAGCAAAAGCAAAAAAAATCGGATATACTATCTAAGATTCATTAGCCAATATGTGACGTGGAAGCTTGTGCAGCCATGTGTGCATAATTCAATTTAGAAAGGGGTTTATGGCTTTACTTGTTTTTCGTTTCACATCGCTCCCCATCTTTCCTTGTATGATTGCGCCAATGATTGAAGCATCCCATTAATTTGTGTTCGGAGCAGCCACAGATTGGACACAGTTTTATTTGGTGATCACCTGACATGTAATAGTAGACGTGTTACATGTTTATAGAGCTGAGGTCAGGTTTGTGATTTGCTCCCCACTTTACAATCAACATCGAGCTTCTTTTCACATAGTCCGTACATATACAAGAAATGTGCTCGCTAGCAATGGATATGAAAATTATACGAATTATGTTATAATTCTCTCTATAAAAATGACCAGTTTCACATATTCTTATAAGTATGGTTTGCGAATTATTACTAGGTAATATAATTTGGTTTGTAAAGGAATATGCATTAGACACAAAGCAGGAAAGCCTATGGGCGCTGGCCGCTATGCAACTGGTCAGAAGAGATGTCAAATTTGTGAGCTATTTATTAAATGGGAAGGGCAATG
>DASQUV010000084.1:0-21171 GCA_035641095.1 Nitrososphaeraceae archaeon | reverse complement strand
TGAGCAGCTACGGCAGAGTCCCAGCTATCTAGAATGGCTCAAGTCCCAGAGGTGGGATGGCCAGTTGCCTCTGGTCGTTGGTGGTGGAGGAACAGGAGCAAATGGTCAGTCAGTGACTCCATTCATAGAGATTCCAACGAGCAGGAATGAATTTGAATCAGCAAACACAGAAAATACAACTTCGGCTTCGTCACGTTTTGCCAGCAGTGGAGAAACTTTGCAGAGCGTATTAAACAATACGTTAGTAACAAATGCAACAGAATAATCATTCGAGTATCAAGTAAACCAAACCCTTCAAGTAACCGACCTGCTTCATATGAAAAAGAGTAAAAAAAGGATTCTTTCACCCCTTGGTTGACTAGCAAATAAGTGATACCATGATCCAATCTTCCAAAACTGGACGCCAAAATTGCTTGAGAATTGTTAAGATGGACTAGTGAAATTTAGCTTTTTTCTTTATTTTTTTCCTCACATTCCCTAAGTTGGAGTCCGGATTATCATTGACGTTCAAACAGCAGCCTCTGTTAACCTGTCACTAATATGATGTATATCCCAACTTGTTACTGGCCCATGATCTTTCGCGGTATTATTCTTTTCACCACCGCCAGATCGTGTGGGGAGCCTAAATTTGTCCTGCTTCACTATCCGATCTACTATTAGTGCTGCCATTGGCAATGCTCCAGTTGCCCCTGGAGAATTGTAATTTAGCATGTGCACAGAGTAGTCATTTTCTGTGATAAAGATGTCAGGTACAAACTTACCATTTAGATCAATTACAGAGGACCTAATTCCCGATGTCCCTTTCTTACTAAATAGAGAAGAATCAAGTGCGGGAAGAAACTGCTTTGCCCGATTTATCATCACTTTCTTAGATAGAGAGCTCTTTAACTCGTGAAGAGCAAGTGTTACAAATTTCTCATCCGTGAATAGACTAATCAGGCCTACTCTTCCAGCATCTGTGATAGATTGCAGTATTTTTGGTAATATTAATCTCATATTTTGCTTCCAGTTGTATGCAAAAGGGCCCGATACCAAGACTGCATTAGGTCCCACCTCCCTTCTTCCATCAATCCTGACAATCCAGTGAGGGTCAAGAAATGGATATTCGGGATAACGAGGGACAGAGTAGATGCTTCTCTTTGTTAGGTTCCTAAAAGATGATGGGGCGACCCAATACTCACCTCTAAAATACAAGGCCGAAAAGCCTTTGGCCAGACCCATACCATGAGCAATTCCGAGAGCCGCCCCTCCTGCTACGTTAATTAGATAGTCTGCGGATAGCTCAACGAGAGAAGACCCTTGTTTGTCACGGGCGGAATGCATGAAATTTTCCGGATCGTTTGCATCAGGGAGAGATCCTGGTCGCGCGCTGGCGGAGAGGGTCGTTTCTGGGATTCCCAATGTTTGGAGTACCTTAAGTCGAATGTTATGTCGATGCTGTCGTATTGAATCGTGGTTAAGATCTCCGAAGCATTGGTTTACGTACTGATTCACAGACCCTGACTTTATTGATACAACTTTGGCTCCGAACATTGCCTCACATCCTAGATTTCGTGAATCTGTCAAAAGGCTCCTGGTAATTTCACCGTAGTTAACCGAGGCATCCTTAGTGCAATAGATGGCACCAGTACATCTGACATTTGGTTCCAAAGCCGTTACCGCTTGCCTATCCAGATATTGGAGCTCCTCTTGACTTAGGCCATTTGAATATCCCCATTCAAGATACTTGTGCAACTCAGCTATTCCATTTTCGTCTATAGCTACCTCCAAAATGCCATCTTTAATGAATGGCAGATGCCTTGATTTACAATAATCGGAGAGCATTTCGAAACCAATTGAGGCAGACCTTGCAAACAATTTTCTCTTTGAGGGATCATAGAGGAATGGAGCATGTACCTTTCCAGTATTTCTAGAGCTGGCATGTAACGCCGGAGAAGCTTCCTGTTCAATAATAAGTATCCGTGTACCTATTCCGAGATTATAGGACAATAAATAAGCTATAGAACATCCGAGGATTCCCCCACCAATTATAACGACATGATAGTGCTTTCCTTCACTCAATTCGAATTACTTCGTACCGATTACTTCTTGCTTAGACAAGCCATTTTATTCTTTATAGGGCCTCTACGGAAGAATAGCTACATTGAAAATAACTATATATAATTTCCTCCCCTAAAACTATCAATGAGAGTACTTCTAGCTGAGGACAATCCTGATACTCTGTTTTACTACGATGTGCTTTTTGAGAAGTATCAGCATGTTCTTATTTCGGCTAAGGACGGTTTGGAATGCTTGCAAATATATCATGATGAATTTGAGAATATAAGGCTGCAGACTGATGCAATGCAAAAGATTCAGCCTTTTGACGCTGTTGTATTAGATTACAAGATGCCGGGACGAAATGGCCTTGAGGTAGCCAAAGAGATCTTGGCTGTTAATCCTCATCAACGAATAATATTTGCATCTGCCTATGTAAGAGATATACTAATGGAAGCAGCAAGGCAACTCAAGCAACTAGTTGAGCTAGTTCAAAAGCCGTTTAACGAAAGTCAGTTCATTGATATCCTTGAAGATGCCGAAGTATACCGAGAACTTAGAAAATTTGATGTCGACATAAATCAAATTAAGATGGGTCAATTCCGACATGAACAACTGAGGAAGCTTCTAGAGATATTAAAGGAACTTAGAAGACGAGCACGTTAGAAAATAGAGGAGCATAGCCTCCTGGGTTCATGTGTGCTGGTAGAGCTTTCGGAAAAATTTCGCTAATACAACTTAAGTTAACTGCTCTACTGCTTTTTCACGACTTCTATGTTTCTGAGAAGTTATTTCTAAGTAATACTGTCAAGTCTGATACCTTTGATATGGTTGGGAGAGCTCAATGGAGTTTCCTATCTTTTTCAGGCTGTTAGATTGCCAAATTACCAATTTTTTGATGGCTGAATGTCCCAATGGATAATCAATAAATTTAAACCATTTATTTTTTCAAAGATTGAACTCATGATAATACATTTGAACATTTTATTCATTACCATTTTGGTCCTAATGATGATGATTCAGCTATTAGCATTACCTCCATCTAATGTATACCATGCGTATATGTGGGATACAACTGTGTTCCCAATGAGCAGCGTTGTCTTTGCAACTCCGTCAGAACCCCGACCTGTAGGATTTAATGCAAGTGGAATTATCGAAGAAAATTCTACTGACGCAATTTATCCTGCTTTTAACTATAGTCTTATGGAATTCCAGATGCCTGAAAATAAGGATGTAACTACTAACAGTTCATTTCTTCCCGTTCCAGACCCCGTTTCCGAAAGCCGGGCACCCTCGGAGGAGGCTGCTAGCGCACAAGATGCAAGTGAGATGACGCAGAGTGCAATCGATAAGATCGTAAATCCGAGCTCGCTGCTTTCTTCAGCGATAGATGACATTCGTGAAAGTGGAATTGAAGCTCAGAATTCAGAAGAGGTCCAACCAGTGCCCAGTGATAAAATAAGCTTTCTTGATTCTGAATTTTCAACCATTCCTCTGTATGGCATGAAGATCCCGCCGAAGGATTATCTTATAATCTTCAGCGACGAAGACAACACCAACGAGATAGCTAAGGTTTTTGCAACTGTAAGAGTTCCTTGCAATGATAGACATGAAACTCCGCTTAGGATTGTTTTACTAGAAAATTGGTCGAGTATTGCGTTTCCACCCCCAGAAATGCATTTAATCGATGTCAGCACTGAAGCCCAGCTGTGTATGTTCAGGCTTGAATATTCAGAAAACGGGGTTGTTGATTCTTACGTCACGCCCCCCACTCTGGATACTGATTCATCCAGCCCTAAAGTAGCGTCAACTGCAATAGCACTATATAACTCAGGGACGTCAGAGCTAAAATTCCCCATAGCTAGTTCAATTACTATTTCACGTGTTGGTTCCCTCTAGGTCCGCATAACTGGCTAAAGTACTTAACCAAACGCGCGTGTTACATAAAATATTGTGAAGTATCAAAACTGATGACAAAAAATGTGGCCAGGCTCCTCGAATGGACAATAATGACCCCAATGCTAATATTAGTGATATTCTTTGTATAAATTTATAGCATTGATAGAACTTGAAAAAGTGATGGATTCACTAGGCGACCGAAAGTCTTTGTCTATATTTAAATACATAGCGAATCAACCCTCTGATACGTCGACCTTACGGAGCCAGTTAAATCTGTCTCGAAAACAGTACTATACAAGGCTCTCTGAGATGGTTGAAGTTGGACTCATCAGAAAGTACCATAGCAATTACACTTTAACATCATTTGGCAAGATGGTATACGATGCTTTAGGGATCATCGAACTGGGGCTGACAAATTTTTGGAAATTAAAGGCTCTAGATAGTCTTGAATTCGCAAAGACAGCTCGAGCTCCGAACGAAGAGAGAGAAAGGATCCTCGAATCTTTAATAGACAATATGAAGATAAAAGAAATCCTTTTGGCCCACTAGGGCCCTTTTGTATGTTTTGTATTCATCATTGTGCTTTGGGGATTAGCATGGACGAAATAGTCGACTATAAAAACTAGCTAAAGACCTTTGTTCGTAATCGAACCCAATGTAGGGTTAGTTCCAATAAATAATCACAGCTATGAATCATGAAAATAAAAGATTATATATAGCAATATTAAATAAATAATTCGTAATTTTCCTGAATCAAAATACTTGTCTTCTAAGTAATGACAGCTAGTTATTCATTGAGTATTTTGTAATGATTAGGATATATATATTTATAACACTTAATCTCTAAACGATAGTGCATGAAAGCAAAACATTCAACCTCACATAAAAAAAGAGAAGTCACTTCTATCAAAGTGGACCCTGAATTATGGAAAAAGGCAAAGATAGAAGCGATAAACCGAGAGATAGATCTTTCTGAACTAGTAGAAGACGCTTTGAGGAAGGAAATCAAGGGTGGCGGTTCTTTGACGAAATGAACTGCCTCCACGAATAGATGTTAGTCTCCATCGGAAGGTGCAGCATGAAGAATTGTCCTGTCGTCGATATTGAGTGCCGCAACAAGTAACAATCGGTCAGCAACGGTAATGCTTCGACTATAGATCTGCTAGACAATAACCAATATAATTGCATAGCATAATTGGATACGATAGTAAAAATGGAGGGGGCAGCTCCGTCTTGCCTTCCACCCCTCCACTTTGGTATCGTAATTCTGCTCCTTTTGACGAATGTAGGGAATATGTTACAACCGCTTCTGTGTGTCTAATTAGCTTGTGATGTTGGAATTTTAGAGACGACGATTTGTCATACTTAAAAGCTTTAAGATATAAGATAGTATAATCGTTAGGTAATAGGTTTAGTGAGTTTATCTTTTAATAATAGGAGAGCTTACGGCATCGATTTCAAGACTCCCAAATAGCCTTGCGCAAGCACGCCGACCATACTGGCTTAAAAAGTAAGTTCTTACTCAATTTGGGACACTATTTTTCAGAATTAACACAGGACTTGATCAAGATCTCCGATGGCACGAGAAACGAAGTACAAGCACATTTTGGGGAATTACCTTTTGGAGGTGCGAGCGTAATTTAGCAATCTAACTGAAAGGAAAACATTTATTTATGCCCATTTATGGCCACTTCTCGAATTTCGGAACATTTAATTATATATTTATTTCCCCTTTGGTTGTTCTTGGTACTTAAAGAGTCTCATATCAAACAGTCTCCGACAAAAAAGGATGATTCCAAAACTTCCAAAACTTCCAAAACTTCCAAAACTTCCACAAAGAAGAAGATATCCTCCAGTCCCGCAGTGCCAAAGAGTAAGAAGGTCTCATCTCCTAGCACTAAGAGAGAAACCGGTACACCTAAGAAGAAGGCCATTAGGGAGTCAGCCACAGAAGTTGAGAGTAACACAGTAGAGGCAAGTAAAGGAAATTCCATGCAGGAGCTTTCATTGAGTACTAGGCCAAAGGACGAGGTTGTTACGTATGATGAAATCGATTTTCATCTCCAAGAGATTTCAGGCACTCCCACTGAAGTGCTAATAGGTCCACAGAGTCTTACGCGGTTCGAGAAGGCTAGGATAACTGGAGCAAGATCACTTCAACTTTCTCTAGGGGCTCCTAGTCTGATCCCAATCCCTGGTGGAATCAAAGATTCGATTTCCTTGGCTGTGGCAGAATTGGAAGCAAGAGCTTTGCCAATTTCAATTAGAAGAATTCTGCCAAACGGTCTGTATCAGGACATTCCTATCGATTGGCTAAGATGATGAGACTGCCCTTTACGACATTTAGGTACTGTAACGGTTGGAGAGAAGAAGTCAAATTCTTTGGATGAATTCTTAGTGGTTCATACCACCAACTTTTATCTTAGTGGTTCACATTTGGATATTAGGATGGAGAATTTCGACCAAGATGGCCTCCACTCAATTTCAAGGTTAACAGCTAAGCTCGAAATACAAGGACAAGGTACAATTGAGTATGATCTTGTCCGACATTTGGCACCCCTAACCATAAGCAAAGTTTTCAACGCGCTTCCAATTACTGATACTGTACATTTTTACGACAATAAATTTGCATATATTCATACCAAGCTGCAAGTTGGTGCTGAGAAGCCCAGAACCACTTTCAAGTCAGGAGAGATCGGATTTCTAACAAATTCTTCGTCAGTATGCTTTTTCCTTCAAGAATGTAGAGTTTCGCCGATGAATTTGATGGGTGTGGCAAAAACTAGCATAGATATGCTCAGAGATTGCAGAGCCGGTACTAACCTGATTTTGAAGAAATAAGATGGAAATAATGCACATTTCTCATCTATACAATAGGTATCCAAATCATTGAACAATTGGTTGATAAACTCGATGTCCGCTATATCCACCAGCCAGTTTAACTAAACCTTTGGCCTCCATGGATCTTAGGAAGGAATTAGCTACAGATATTTTTACAGCTAAAGTTCTCGCCAATGCTTGGGCTGTGACGGCTTTCATATTCTGCAAGGCCTTCCTTCCTGCCGATTCATCTATCGCGACTGATAATTTTTGCCTACCACCACTTGACTTTTTTGATTCTTCTTTCTTCTGAGACTGGGCTTGAACTTGATTAGAGCCCGACGCTGTAGCTGAGTTTTTGTTTTTCGCTCCTGTACCTAACGGCTTCTTTTTTGCTCCACCCATGAAATTCTAGCTTCCGTTCGCTTAATATAAGTTGTATGCCAATAGCAGATTCAGCCTTTGTGCTTAATTTCCGCCAATCTTTGACCAACTAATAATTATTGGACAGGTA
Organism: Nitrososphaeraceae archaeon; assembly: GCA_035641095.1. Taxonomy (GTDB): domain Archaea; phylum Thermoproteota; class Nitrososphaeria; order Nitrososphaerales; family Nitrososphaeraceae; genus TH5896. Next base: position 13,901 of record DASQUV010000084.1, on the reverse strand, counting down.
TTCCAACCTCTAATGATCCTCTCGCCAGGCCTTAAACAGATACTATCAAATCCATTCAGGAATGTTTCAGGCAATTTATCGCTTTTGGGAGTATATCATCATCTCGTGCCTTCGGCACATTAATCATTCAGAATTCCAGGATCCTGTTCTTAATATTGATTTGTCCAAATCACCAGCCAATGATACTAATTTATTAGTATTATGCACATCCTTAATCCTATATCTAATTTAAGTTGTGTACTACACCGAATTAGATTGGTGAGCCGAACATTGTAGCAGCGCAATAAAAGAATTATTTACCATGACCCGCAAAAATTGGTACTTATAGATGTCGATCCAGAGGTTAAATTCGCTTACTGTTTATGCAAAGGTCTAACAATTACAGTTATCTTAAATGAAGACAGGATGTCCTTACACCTATTGCGTATTGTTACTTCGGTAATGCCCGCAAAACTTGAGATCTCCATTTGTAACAAACTCACCCCCAAAAGCACCGACGCAAGATATATGTAAGCGGCTGCAAGTCCATGAGGCGATTTACCGTCAGCCAAGAGATGATTATTTGTCTTATGAGCAATGTCGATGGCTAGTCTTTCTACCTTAGTATCAATTTTCGCCATGTTGGCTAGCTTAGAAATGTATTGATCTATTGCAGCAGCAGCTGGGTAAGTATCATGCTGCATAACCGAAAGAATCGGAGTTCGTGTTGCAGCAGCGGAAAGCATCGCCTGGTCTGATAGGTTGCTTCGTGTTAAGTTACTGTGTCTATCAGACTCTCCACGATAGTATTGCTGACTTATTCTCGGGTTTTCTGCTAAGCTCTCGAAGTCCCGGTGCTCATGTGTGGGCCGGATATTAGATTCGATAAACATGCCCATTTCCATAACGATGGATCTGTAATATTTGGAAGCTAATCTAGTGTTAGCTTTAGATTTTTCACTTGAGCCCAATGGATTAACAATTTCCTCAAGCGATCGAACCACATTGCATTTCTTGCAAGCAAGATAGATCGTAGCGGCCGCAATGCAAATTACAGATTTTCCTTTTGCTTCGCTTCGATTCTCAAAGATTCGATAGAACATTGCCGCGGTTTCTGTGACGGATTTGGGGAGCGACAGCAAAGAGCATATTTCGTTAATTTTGTACAAGACATTTGATAGTCTCCTCTCCTTTGGAGATGCAACCCTAATTCTAGATTGCCATTTTCTCATGGTATTCATTTGTTCCACAATTGCATAATCGATGTTTTTCCCACTGTAGTCCTTCGAACTAAAACCGATTTCTGTCCTTAGGCCATAATCATGCAAGGATAAACTCGTGTGTCCGCTGGCTCTAGTTAATTTACTCTTCTCTTCAAAATCATTAGAATGACTCTCAGGGCCGTAATCATTTATCTGATCCATAACAACGCATCCACATCTCTCGCAGATGTACTCGCCTTTGTTCTGGTCGTGTATCAACCTGGAATTGCATTCAGGACAAATAGTACAATAACCCACGCTCGTCATACGTGATTAGCCCCTGATCCAATGCGACTCCCCTGACCATTTTCGTTTCCAAGTTCGAGCGAACAACGGAATGGATCATTCACACAAGGAGAATTAGATTTTACATCAATCGCACTTATCAATTCCTGAAAATTATCTGAAAATAGGTTTTCCGCCATTATTTTTGTAGTCCAATTTACGGGAGCATCTCCAAACAACCTGATCGTCAGAACGCAGAAGCCAGCATAATATTTATTTGAAATGGTCATAAGTATTTATTTTAATTGAAAACTTTTGTAGATACAATTAGTGTTCGAAAGGCTTAACCTAAGCGGGGTTCTAGAAGCCAAATTTTGTCAAACTATTCGATAACATTTGACACTAATGTTTATCTGTGAAATTACTAGTATGGGTTGTGCATCGCGGTGCAATTACTAGATTGAAGGTAACCTCGAATAGCTTCATTGTCAAAGATAGGTGGAGGATTAATTGAGATGTCAAGAGGGTTTATCATTTTCTTGTTCTGGGTAATGGGATTCTCAATTGGGTTCACGGGATATCTTGTGTTGCCAAATATTGCGGAATGGTTAGGAAAGGCTATGCCGGGCTTTATAGATCACAAAACTGCTGGGGCACTAGTGGCTGGGATTGTTGGTTCTGCCATAAGTGCATTAACAATCGTCAGGTGGGCTAACAGATCAACAGTTTACTGAACTACAGCGAATGTTTTTTGGAAACCGAGTGTTTAGTAGTCATACATAGCGATTGTCAAGATCGATTTATAAATGATATCTCTATATGTTAATAGGTGACGCAGGTCCTTCATGATTCGCTAGGATCCCTAACAAAAGAGTTCAAGTCAACAAGGCGAACTACCTTTAATCTATTCGCTCAACTTAGGCACGAGGACGCGGTAGTTCAGTCAAGCGATTTTGGCAGTCCACCGAATTGGCACTTGGCTCATGTGAGCTGGTTTTACCAAAAAGTTCTGGAAAAGCATGGAGCAAAAATTACGCTGCCGGATAAAATTAACTTGGCCTACTTAAACTCTTACTATCAAAAATACAATTTTATATTAAGCAAGCCAGAGAGAGGAAGATTTCCAAGACCTACAATCAGACAGACGCTGCAATATAGAGCGTTTATAGACAGGGAGGTTCTAAGATTTCTTAAAAATGGGAATCTCGGTAATCGCGATGATATCTACTACGACATAAAGTTAGCCAACCAGCATGAAATGCAGCACCAGGAGTTAATGATTTATGATTTGCAGTATTACTTTAATCGTTTCATTGATCCAGGTGACAACTTTCGTCCCCCAACGATGAAATCATTCAAGCCACAGGCAGCTTCTGATAGCACCAGTATTCACGACGGACACTTTTCAATGGTGAAAATTCCCGGAGGAATTTATAACCTTGGTTATCCATGTGACCAATTCTGTTATGATAATGAGCTTCCCGAACATAGAGTCTACCTCGAGAATTATTTGATTGATGCATTCCCAGTAACCAATGGAGATTTTCAGCGATTTATTGATGACGGAGGATATGAAGATTTTAATTTATGGTTGGCTGACGGCTGGGATTTGGTTAGAGATCAAGAATTGAAAGCTCCTCTCTTTTGGAACTATGAAAAGGAAGAAAGATGTTGGATGAAAAAGGACTTCAGAGGCAAGGTAAAGTTAGATCCTAAGGAACCAGTTGTAAATGTTAGTTTCTACGAGGCAAACGCATATGCTAGATGGGCAGGAAAACGACTTCCAACGGAAGCAGAGTGGGAGAAGGCCGCGAGCTGGAATGAAAAGTTACAGTGCAAATTCTTATATCCTTGGGGAGAAGACACGACCGTTCACAAGTACGCAAACGTCCTCGAATCTAACATTTGGGCTCCATGTCGTATTGGAGAGTACAATCAAGGGAAAAGCAATTTTGGATGCTTCCAGATGATAGGGGATGTGTGGGAATGGACCTCTTCAGAGTACAGTTTGTATCCTCGATTCAAGTCGAAGTTTTCAGAGTATACAGATAAGTGGTCAGTTAACCAAAAGGTTCTTAGAGGTGGATCATTTGCCACTCCAGGTTTGCAAATCAGAAGCAGTTACAGAAACTATTTCAGACCGAACGAACGCATACTGTTTTCAGGTTTTAGATGCGCAGCAGACCCCTAGTTTTTTAGTTTCGTTTCATGATTGCATTTGATAATTCTACGCGTCCGCAACCATTAAACTCACGCAATATAAATAATCATGGTCTAGAAAATTTTCTGCAATTCGGAACTCTGAACGTTCGACAAGCTCTTTCATCTTTTCTAGAGTGAATTTATAAGAATTTTCTGTATGTATTCGTTCCTTCTCAGAGAAGGAGAACGATCTTCCTAGTCTATTCACGTATACCTCATGTGCTTTTTTGGAAATTAGGTTCATTTCTATCCTCTGAAATTTGGTATTGTAAAATGCTAAATGTCGAAAATTGGTCTGACTAAATTCACCCCCTAATTCGCGATTTATTCTGGACAGTAGGTTAAGATTAAATGCAGCAGTAAACCCTAATTTATCATTGTATGCATTTTCTAGTAATTTAACATCTTTCTGTAGGTCAAATCCTAAAAGCAAAAAATCACCTGCTTGCATGCTCGCTCGTAATGAAATCAGAAAATCAACAGCTTCTTGGTATTCAAAATTACCAATAGTGGATCCCAGGAAAAGTATGAATTTCCTTTCCGGTATTGTTGCATTTCTGGCCGAAATGTTACAGGCCTCTCCGATTCCTTCTAAATAATCAGCAGCTATACCCAACGCATCGAGTCGGGTGAATTCACGGTTCAGCTCGCTTGTAGTTTTCAACAATATTTCCTGAGAAACATCAATAGGAAGGTAGAAAACATGCTTTTGCTTTTCGAGCAAGGAAGATAGTAAGACCCTAGTCTTTGATGAATTGCCACTGCCTAATTCAACGACAGTGACATCATCATTCATGAATTTGAATATACGATGCCCGTATCTCTTGAGAATCCCTGTTTCGGTTCTGAAGGGGTAGTATTCTGGCTGCTGACATATCTTTTCAAAAATACTAGACCCAACTTCATCATACAAATATTTAGGCTTAATCCACTTTTTATTAGTCTCCTCAGAAAGCCCCTCAATTATATCTCTGGCAAGGTCTCCTACTAAGGTGATATCGCGTGAAACAAATGGCCGCATTTCTGTTCTTTGTTTATACAAATAGCGATACTAGGTTCATAAATAAGTTGTGCAAACCAACGATATACTCTTCGAGGCCTTAAGATGCGCTGATGTTTTCAAGTCCTTTGATGTAGGCGATTCCCTCCCTCAATGAATCATGATAGCTGATCTGCTCCAAGGTTGGTTCGAAACTAATGTACCGCTGGTAATCAATCTCATTGAGGGTTTTCATGATTGATCTAAAATCAAGATGACCACTTCCGGGCATTTTTCGATTGTTGTCTGCAAAATGCATGTTGAATAAGAAATCTTTCACCAATTCTATTGCGTGTGAAAAAGAATTTTCTTCAATATTCATGTGAAAAGTGTCCAATAAAATTCCTAAATTCGGACTATCTACTGCGTTACAGATATGCAACGCATCTGCTGCAGTACAGCAAAAAGGAGTCGCGTACCTGTTTAGAGGTTCCAGAAGTAAGAGAACCCCATGATCTCTGGCGTAGTTTGAAAGGCTCCGGAGAATTGGAAAAGATTTTTCAACAACTTTAAGTTTATGCTCATGAGAAAGTACTCTATGGTTAATATCAGGCATTGTGGTGCCTGGATCAGCAAAAAGACATATGTTGAATTCTTGTCCACCTAATTGCCTACAGAGTTCTATACATCGAATCACATACTTCTTGGCAGTTTTAAGCACACCGATATCAACGCTGAGTAAACGTCTACTGCCCGCCATGCTGTTAAAGTTACCCCACATACCTGTAACCCCTGAAACTTTGAGGTCATATGAAGTCAAGGTCTCGATGAAACTATCTAACTCTTTCCTTGAATTGTCTTCACCAATGACCTCAATAGCATCATAACCTAGTTGCTTTAGCATCGGTAGGGCTTGAGTGAGCGATTCAAATATCTCAATGAAGGAACTCAGGGTAACAGAGTATTTCATCTCCATTATTTCTTCAAGTATACGATTCTATAAAATATGAACCTAATTCTGCGGAACTTACGCAATCCTTTGCCAAGAGTGAATTCACTCTTTCATCCTTTTTGCTCGTAACAAAAATAGAAGACGGATTGCCACTATTCGATTGCAGAGGCCTCCCGTGCGAGCTTCTTACTAGACTAGCGTCTAAAGGGACGGATTTCTTGTGATGGTCTATGAAGAGCTCAACGGGATCATAACCTGGCTTTCTATGGATGTCCACCGTAGTGGCAAACGCAGGAGCATTAACAGGATCATACCACCAGTAGTATGTAAACCATTTATTTTGTTCAGAGATTGCGATCAGGTCGCCACTGTTGGGATGATCTATTTGATATTCGCGCTTCTCATCTCTTGTCGACAAAACTTTCTCTATTCCAGGGATCTTGCCCAAGTACTTATTTACTTCGTCGATATGAAGTGGTGATTTTACGTATATGTGAGCTACCTGATGATCAACCATTGCGAAAGCATCACTGTACTCGAAATCAATGAATTCATAACCGCCTATTTGCCGGACTTGCAAAAAGCCTTCGTCCCGCAGTAGACGATTCAAATTGATAAATCCTTCTACATCGCTAAATGGGTACTCAGACAAAATCACGAATTCAGTATAATCCAAGAGATCTAATCTTTTTACCATTTCAATGAACTTTCCAATCAGATTATCAGCTTTCACCAAGTCCTCATTTACTTCTCTACTATTCTTTCCAAATCGCTGAGCCGAATAATCAACATGAGGAAAATAAGTAAAAAGGATTGTTGGTCTTTGCGTCTCGAATGTAACTTCCGTCGCTCCAGCTATCCACTCGGTTGATTTAGACGACGCGAATGGTCCCCAATAAGTAGACAGTTGAAATTCGCCTAGATTAGGCCTCAGTATTTCTTCATAAAAACTAGGAGGTCTAGAATAGCACCACATAAGCATATTATTTTCAAGATGAATAGGCTTAGGGGTTACCACTACGTCGCATTTTGCGTAAAGGGTATTCTGCCAGAACAGGACCGCGCTTCTTACCTCTCCGGATACTTCTCCATTTAGAATATCCCAAATCCTAGGAGATTGGACAAGTGAGCTGTCCTGATCCCAGAATGAAACGGAATAATTTGATCTATTGTATCTGCCATTCGATATTACCCCATGTTCATTGGGATATTTCCCCGTTGACAAACTTGCCTGCACCGTTGATGTGACTGCAGGAAAAACAGGGGTGACAGGACAATATGCCCCTTGCTCTGCGACCTGTTGAATGTTGGGCAAGTGTTGGGCAAAGAAATTAGAAGAATCTAAACCAACCACATTAAAGACAATTAGATGCTTTTTCAAACCACCTACGAATATTGGAAGCTCTATTTAAAGAGTCTTAAAACGAAGGTTAATTCATACTATTTATTTAGGCCTAAAAAACTCCTGTAGTGCTTGTTCTGCCATAGTCGTCCTCACATTTCAATTGCTGAGTATCAGTTGTTGATCTTAGGATTTATAATCATTATTATTCACGTTAACCGCGACTAGAGCTACTTCGCTCTAGATACTGAAACTTCTATAGTAGATACGTTGCGTGTCTTTCCATCTTCAGATGAAACTACTTCCGTCCCCACTTTTACGGGTCCTATCTTGTATCCCAATGTATCCATTCGCTTAACAATTATTTGTGCCACATCGACAGCCCTAGTGATGCTTTTTCCTCTTGCCTTGATAACAACAGTAGGTTCATTTGCCAATTGCACCAAAGTTGCAGTTACATACGTCATAAGAGGTTTCTTGCCGATGAAGATTGCGTTTCTTGGCTTGATTCCATTACTACCCTGTGCTGACATCTCTTAACTCTATCCATTATAATACTATATATAATGTTATTGCGATCTCGAATCAATGCTATATTTCTTTATTATTTCTTTGAAATCATCTGGGCGTTCCTCAATTTCGCGTACCACTTTTTCGTCACCTATCTCATAGCAATGCAGAAATTCCTGCGAATCCTTATAGAACAAATAGACTATCCCGTCGAAAATGCAATGATATAATTTCTCCACTTGCATTTCTTTCAGGTTCAAAACTATTCCGTCGTCACCCGGCAATATAGGGTCACCCACTGTTTTCAATATGATCGTCCAAGTGACATTTATGCGTAACCTTTACATCTTCCCTTTGACACTTCACGCGTAACGTATGGTGACATGAGCGAAATCAAATTGAAAATCCTTTACCTAAAGCACGGTTGGTCTAATCTTGTGTATCGATAATGAACATTCAACCAATTAAGAACTATTTAACACTAATCAGATTTCCAAACCTATTTACACTACCATCCAACATCTTTGCTGGATACGTATCAACTCACACACATAACCCTGTTGAAATACACACCATATCTCTCGTTATCTTAGTCTCCTTGTGCCTCTATGCCGTTGGGGTGATCTTTAATGATATAGCTGATAGGAAAATAGATCGTAAGGAACGACCAGATCGTCCAATCCCGTCTGGTAAAATAGGAGAGAGAAATGCAATCATCCTAGCATTGTTACTCATTGTAATATCGATCGCGGTCAGCTATTCCATTTCTGCGATAACTTTTACCGCTGTAATTGTACTGATCACCATTATTTTCCTCTATGATTTTGTGCTGAAAAATACGCCGGTTGGCTCCGTTGCCATGGGCTCCACGCGCCTACTGAATATTATCCTAGGAGCCAGTCTGAATCTAAGCAATGTCGTTGATGGAGAAAATGAATATATGTTTTACAGGCTTTTTTTGGTTTGCATCTCTGAGTTTTTATATATTGTAGGTATTTCAGCTCTCAGTAAATATGAAGCTCACAACAACTTAACTTTTCAGATAGGATGGCTCCATGCCTTACTCTTTCTCTCTCCCCTCATCATCGGCGTCTATGCTACAAGCGTTGGACTCTTTAATGCCTATGCATGGATCTATCTTTTTATTTTTGGTAGCTTTATATTATATATGCTTAAAGTTACTGCCTCTTTAGAACCTGATATGGCGAGTCCTACACTACAAAAAGTGATAAGTTTACTAATTGTAGGAATTATCGTTCATGATGCAATTTATATTGGGGGATCTTTGGATAGCTGGTACTTCGGAATGAGTACCTTCGTGTTGCTAGTTCCTGTGATAACATTAGGTAAGAAGTTTTATGTCACATAAATTAAGTGAGGGAAATTAGACTCGTTAATCGGACTAATATCTTTCTAATCTGTTCGATAAATAGTACAGAAACCCTCCTGTCGAATGCTGCATAAAATAGGGATCAGGTGTCGCCTTTTATGTTACGATCTGACTTTAGTAACACTGTTATCTTATTCTTTCTAGGTATGCTATAGGTGCTCTGGGGGACAACATTAAACAACTGTCTGATCATTATTGTCAGTTTGTGCCTTCACGGGAATTGAGTAAGGGGCTAAGATAGCCTTGTGCATTTAAGCGTTGGGGCCTAGTCTATTCCCTCTGGTAGCATAGGGGATGGTGATTTTACCATGTATTTGACCTTCTGTGTTACCATTTCCTATTTTAGTACTGGCTTTGATTTATTCGACCCAATGCCTAATGAGGTGAGTATATCCTACCGGTTACTATAACAAAAGGCGACTTAAACAACCAATTACCGGTTCAAAATCTGCGTCTATTGCGGTTTATGCGTAGGAATAATATTTAAGAACCGATATCATAGTGGGTTCGGTGGGATTTGTCTGAAAAATCATTTGAATCTTAGTCTGCAAGGTAGGGATAGCATAAGTCACTAGTGATATTTGAACGCATTCACGGGTGACGAGGGAGGGAGTAAATACATATCCACGATTTCACACAACTGCTGCTGTTGCAATAACCAATTAATTTTGTTAAATTAGGACGCCGCTATGAAAGGATAGATGTAATAATATTGAGTCTAATTCAAATAAAGGATAGAGTATCTAATAAGTGATTGGTGGGAGTTTGTTGTACCCTTTTAGGGAACTAAAAGAAGAAGGTCAACTGAGATTATAGAACATAACTATAATTAAGATTACAGTGGCTACCAAGACAAGGATGGTGAATTTTCTTATATTATGGCTCTTAATATCTAAATGTCACACCACTATTAGTCGGCCTTTCTTATTAGAATTTCCTAATGATTAATGACATAAATAGAATGGCATGGGTGGTATGACAAGGAACTAGAAGTAAGCACGCTAGTATGCAATATAATATTATTATTATAATGGTTGTCGTAGGTTTCACATAACTCGTTGCTACACAAGAATAGAAATAAAAGGATGTTTCTATAGGGGATTCTCAACAATTCAAATGTAATGTGAAGCACTTAGGTATTTTTCTGTGCCAGAAGAAAATTTCTACGGCCACAATACGTTTGGTCATGATATGTTTCCGACATTCTGTTAAAATGAATGCGCATTTCTTTGCTTCTAACTTTGGCCAGAAATTGTTTGGCCTGTTCTTGAAGCAATTGACTATACCGCATATACCATCCTTTCTTGGCCTTCACGTCCATTCATTTATCTCTGCTTCATCGGGTAAGTTACCGATTGGTGACAGATACTGCAAAATTATTAATGATTATTAATAAATTAAAAGGTAGTGCGACCGTACGAAACCTCTACGGTCAAGTTGTAGGTCGCCTACCCTCTACGTGACGAGGCAGTACCATTGTACTGCGCCTATGAATTGCACAATAAATTATAAAAAAGATCCATACTTGTTAACCTTACCGTTCTTTACTATTCCGTCACTCTCTAAAGTCCTATAACATCTTCGTTGAACCAGTCGATAAGGTTTATAAATCAAATTCTAATTCCTCTGGTACGGCTACGCTCGACCAGATGGAAGGATTGAAAATGCCTGGAACGACGAAAATCATTAAAAATATTGTAGTAGCCTAAAGACTTGTTAGGTTGAATTTCAATATATGTTCTATCGAAGTAGTAGTATTGACCCGATATCTCAGAATATGACTGTCGTAGCCATAAAATGAACATTTAAATCCTTTATTTCTACTTTGGGTGCGTAGCAAGATGGCCGACATATCGGGAGAGGATTGGATAAAGAGATCTCAGAGAGGAGAAGTTTGCAGTGTGGTAGGCTGCACGAATAAACCTGCAAATCGGTGTGACACATGCAAAAGCCATATTTGTTCTGACCATTTAGCGACGCATATACATATATTTACTGACGAGGAGGCAGAAGAGAAGCAGAACAAAGACGGTGAAAATTGATTCGCGCCACTTTTCAAAAACTCTTCCATAGTTTCGCCCTTTATAACAAAATCACAATCTAGGCCAGTTTCGCGACAAGTTAGTTGAACGTACTTGAAACTAGTCATTCAATCCTAAAACCTTTTCAACGGTGTGTTTTGTCTCCTGTAGGATGATTAATGGAGGTAACCTATGTCTAATGATAAGCGGTTCTACCTATCATTCATGTTTCCCCTTCAAGTAACGAATCTACGATGGTTTAGATATCAATAACAAATGTCCTAATTGACAGAAAACGGACTCTCTGTCGACACATATGACTCTGCAAGTTTTTTATTCTCCGCTGCTAACACGTTACTAGGATCAAGAGCAAGCACTTTGTCGAAATGTTCTATGGCTTCAGAATACCTTCCTAGGTCAGCCAGGGCCGATCCTTTGTTTATAAGAGCATTTATGTTGTCAGGATGTACAACCAATAATCTGTCGTAATATGTTATTGCATCTCCGTGCAACCCTAATATGTCAAGAGCCAGACCTTTGTCGTATATCGCACCCAAGTTATTAGGTGCGAGTGTCGCATATCATCAGTCACATAGTAAGAAACAGACGGATAAAGAACTAGCACATTAAACTAGCATGACGGATATGGAACATTCTTTCTAAATGCCAGAATTGCACCGATAACCTGAGCATATGTTAACGACTGACATAACATTAGTTATAGTCGTTGTCGTTGTCAGTCCGATCACTGAAGTACATCAGGTTGTCCTTTTTCTATCCAATTGCAAGAGTCCATCCTCTTGGTTCCTAGAAGATCCATAGATTGAAGGTGGATATTTTCCTAACAGTCGCTTCAGAGAATATAAAGGACTTTTGTATACTGAAATTTCTAGTCATTAATGGTTACCATAAGGGATCTAAGAAAAGAAATCTGTGAAGCGGTCATACGAAATATTCCTTAGTTGCTGCGCTCTCTTCAACAGTCTGTGATCTTGGTTATCCGATTGTTCGACGCACGGATATATATCGTTGAATCTATGATAATGGCTCCGTCTGCCTCTAACCATTCTTCATAGTCTGGCTCAGGGTTTTGAGGGTCCGAAGGTTTATCATTGTGGTATCCTTCACGCTTGCCTTCTGGACATTCAACTGATGAATGATTATTATGCAACTCTGGGTCTGGTTTAGACCTGACTACAGTAGTCTTGTTGCGGTTACCCATATCTAGAAGGTCTACAACTTCATCCTTTGATTCATTGACTTTCGGTCTGTGTTTCTTAGTCATAGGTTTTGTTAGTGTGTTATTTATGCATCATCGACCTATAAACTTGCAAATCTCAGTTCAATTCTCCGTTGCTTTTACTCGCAAAATGTTACTAGATACTTCATACGATCTAACATTGAAGTGGCCGGATCTTGACTTTGAGGATTTTAGTAAGGACGTAATCAAAGGGCAGCCCGCTGATTATAGTAGCGATTGCAAGAACACTGATGATGACGACGCCGACAGTGAAAAAAATGGTTATGGATGTGATACTGATGGTCTGACAAAATATTTGAATGAAGATATGACAGCCTATGCTCATCAAGGCAACAACACATTGACGCAACGACAACTGGCTCAACAACCTAAGATATCCTTCCACTGCTTAGGATCATGAATGCCAAACTAGACAGGTTGCTGAATGAGACTAGCAACTGTAGCGTAAAAGATGAATAAGGTAATGCCATTGTCGTTCTCATTTCAAACATTTTAGCAACCGATGCTAGACCGGTCGGCATCAACCTTATCTCGGAGTTTATTTGATTTTGTCACTTCTTCCTTGAAGGCTTCGGTCCTGCCGTCAACAGCAACCATGTGGCGTACTATAATAGTCATATTGAGGTAGGTAATGCGTTTTTTCTGTTAACCTGTTTTTGGGTTGTAATAAAATCAGATGCCGCTTTCTTTTGCTTTCTTTGTTACCGTATCCGGAGGTGCTTCCTCTACCTCTACCCCTAACTCTACTTCTACCGCCTCACGTCTTTTGGCCTCTAGCGTTTTTAAGACATCATGTATTGCTTCTGCAACGAGTCTGTGACCTTCTGCTAAACTAGTATTATCATCATTGAGATAACCTTCGGCCAATGCTGCCTGTCTGAAGAACTCTAGTGATAACTGACCCATAATAGGCCTCATATCTCGACGGTCATATTTGCTGAGGATGTCGGTTAATTTCCTGAGTCTCTTTTCTCTCTTATCCGCTGCCCAGTCCGGCATAAGTATCTCATATCCATTAAAATATTTAGAGATATGTTCAAATATTCCAAGTTTCTCTTGCACGTCTAAGGCGAATAGTAGTCTAGATCCTTTCGTCGAAGTCTGATTTCAGGTATTTTCAGGTCTAGACAGACACACTCATGTTCATGGTCGACAGAATAAGAGCGTTTGCAAAAGAATGGTGGGTCGTATGTGAATCATATTTGACTCTACATTTGCATCACGGTTTTCTCACTTGCAAGGATCACAAGTCCTTCGCTCTACTTTAGTGGCACAAGTATTGGAGATCTACTTGAATGGAAGAAGGTAAGCTGACCAAGCCTCCTCTTCGACCAAGGCAATGCTTTTATTTATTTTCCTTTGTGATCCTGTCAATGCCTGCTAAACCACTGCCAGCGTCAAATATAAGGCCATGTAAGAGATGTCATCATAGATTTAATGACCACATAAATGCTGGTTTAGGTATGGGCGATGGCTCCCCGGGCGTAGACCATTCCTGTACCATTTGTACTTGTACACAGTTTGAGGATTAGTTAGTTAGCAAATCATCATATGACGTTGCTTCCTCATCAAAAGTGCCTCACCATCTCTACTGAGGAGTTCTTTCCTGCCTTAAAAACTGGGCATATGCAACCGTTTACTATAATAATTGGTTTGGCACCAACGGGATTGTAGGGCTCGTGGCGCAGACTGAACAGTTTATTGAAGTTCAGGCGTAAAATGGACAGCGCGGACGCCTCCTAAGCGTCAGGTCGAGGGTTCAAATCCCTCCGAGCCCG
>DASQUV010000083.1:0-9432 GCA_035641095.1 Nitrososphaeraceae archaeon | reverse complement strand
TTCTGTTGCCTTTCCTTAGAGAGATAACGAATCCATCGAATAATCATTGCTTCTAAGACTCGTGGCTCTTCTTGCAGAAGTGACTCTTCTGTTATCCCTTCAAAGTGATTAAGAAAGCATTTGAAATGATAAGCATATTTCTTACGAGTCTCAGGTGATGCTACTCCTTCTGTCACGTCATAGATAACACCGCTGTGTTCGTCCTCCTTTGTTGTTGGCAACTATAGCAGACAGTTAACTTATATGATTTGGTCACTATATACACGTCACTAAGGACATGGATATGGCAGTCTCCTGTTCATCATGTGGTAGGAAAGTACAAGATTATCCAGTGTTCTGTTATATGTGCGATGACTACTATTGCTCGGAAAAGTGTCACGATGACGCTCATAAAGTCCAGTGGAAAAAACACTAATTACTTGAAGATGAGGGGCGGTGCCTGAGGCTCATGGTTATCCGTAAAATATGTTACACCTTCCTATCGTTAGGCAACTGGAACCAGCAATCGCTTAATCACCTGTTGGGAACTGTACCAAATGGGATGAAGGAAACAAACATCAAAGTCCGACAGATCGGTAAAGATTAGAAATGATTGAATTCAAATTTCTAGAGAAAATAGGTGAAAGATTTTAATCCATCGATAATGCATCATAACCGCATGTCCAGCTCTGACAATTTAAGTACAGACAAATCTCCTAAATCTAGTGATGGTCAGCGGAAAAGGCCATCGAGACAAGAATTGAGAAATCAAAAGTTTATTGAAAATAAAGAAAGATTAACCCATTCTACTGAAACATTGGAAACAATCAAAAAGGATATTCAGATCCCGAAGAGGATTAAAAGGTTGATTTCAGAAGCAAATTTGATGCTAAAGGATGAAAATAATGGAAGCATGTCAGTTCGTGCTGCTAATGCTATAAGTATAATGGAAGAGCTCACGTACAGTAGACACGTGCAATCGCATATCAGGACAAAGATCTGGGACGTTGTATCTTCACTTGAGGCTATAAGGGAATAGCACGGTAAAAATGCATGCTACGTGTGTACTCTAATCGTATTTATTAAGTATCCTTAGTCACGTTTTCTGTTGTAATCTCTTGGTTTCCCTTTCTGAAACCTCCGGAGAATGTTTAATTAATTCCCATCACTCATAACAAAATAAGCTATTCTAGGCAACCATCATTTCACGGAAATCAGATTAGATTTTTATTTATGTTGAGAATCTTCTAATAGGACATCGTCTTGTGAGATAGGATGAACTTCGAACAATGGTGTAAGTTAGATGAAATGCTCTATGTCTGCCAAGCTGATGAAGAGTACAAGCAGTATGCTGGACTTGAACATGATCAAGAACTCATTGTAAAGTTGGCAGAAATGAAGCTCCTGAATTCAAAGACATTTATTAAACTATTTTCGAACCAAGACGAGGCATTATTCCTTGGTGCTGTAGAAGACATTGCCTATTCTTTAACAAAAACCCAAGAACTCGAAATCCATCGCTTGAGAAATACAGATATTGTTTCAAAAAAGCACGTGCTCAATGGGGTTGCCGTAAATTGGAGTAATTGGAGACAATTTAACAGCTACGAGAAGGAAGATTCAAAGAGACAAGAGGTTTTCGACGAATTCATTGAGAAAACGATAAAGATATCGTCAATAGTTGAATCAAGATTTTCAATGATAAATCAAACATATGCGGAATATTCAGGAATAGCTGAGTCGAATTTTGGATATAGCCTAACTCCGGTCTCAGCTTATATGACGAATGAGAATTTCAAACGTGATTCTCTTCTAGAATTTGTAAAATCATTAGGTGAAAAAGCTAAGATTCCTTTTCGCAAAGCATTACTGGATACGAGCAAGGAATTGTTGAATAGGGATCCTGAATATTATGACGATTTCTATTTTTTTAGAAATCGAATCTATTCTGATATTGAAGAAGCCTTCGCGTACTTGGATCCTGTAAATGAGGTTAAGAGGACGCTGAAATCAATGAATTTTGATCTGTCCAATATTCAATTTGATACTGAAAGCAGAAAAGACAAATACCCGTCTCCCATCTGCTTTTTTGTAAAAATTCCTTCTGACGTACGAGTACTTTACAAGAGGGAAAGTCCCTACTTCGATTTTCAAGGCTGTTTGCACGAAACGGGACATGCGATCCATGCCACTTCGATAGACAACAGTTGTAGTTACTCTGGGAAGTATCGAATTTCTATGGGTATAACCGAAACATTTTCTATGTTTTTTGAGAGGTTATCTAAGAATCCTTCTTACCTCAATTCTCTTCATTCTAAAGTTAAGAGTGATATCCTAATCGACCGAATAATTGCCAAGAACAATTTCATGGATCTCTTCTTCATCACATTCTACGCTGCGAATACCTTAATGAAGATCGAATATTGGGAGAAGAGCCTGAATACCGACGGGGCGTCTGACCTTTATTCTAGGTTAATACGGGAATATTTGGGGTTTGACATACCAGGGGAATATTGGCTCTTGCATCATATATTACCTGAAGCGATAATGTATGTCCCAAGTTATCTCATTGCTGCTGTGAGAGCTTTTGAACTAGAGAGATATGTAAAGGCTAAATTCGGGGAGACGTGGTGGATGGAGGAAGAAGCTGGAGATGAGCTTAGAAAAATAATGAACCCAGGTGCAAAATTAGATATATCAGTTTTTTCACATCTCGACACTGGCAGTTTTCTAAAAGACCTGTCTGCAGTCCAATAAGTTCAGTGGTTTAGTTGAATGCTGTCAGGGAAGGATGTATTATCCCAAAATCTGTATTTAAGTTTTCAGGATAGGAACTTCTTCCAATTCACTTAGCGCTTCAGTTAGTTGGTCAGTCGTTTGATTACCGTATATCAATAAGATTCTATCATCATCTTTTAAAATATAATCAACTAACGCTGAGGGAGGCTCTAATTCTTCCCCATTAACAAATGCTCTAAGTTCTTCCGTCTCATTTGTGCAGTATTCTAGTTGTTGTCCCTGTTGTTGACCCTGCTGATCAGAAGTTCCCTCGGAGATCGAGAAGCAACTATCCTCTAGATTCATATTCTCACTCCTTAGAAATTCACCAAAGGGTACTCTATCAGTATGTCTATGTAAGGTGAATCCATCACCTCCTTCCACATGAATAAGTCTTGACTTGACTTGATATTGGGGTTGACTAAAATCAATAGCCGTACCATTTACATTAATAATGAAAGCAGCATGTTCGTGTGCAGAGCCAACGGTACCGAATTTATTTATCTCTGATGAAAATCTGCTACCCGAAATAGCTAGAATCGCCACTACTGCTACTATGATAGGTATTAATATCATTAAATACTTTTGACGCTTCTTTTTTGAAGCGTCCAAATAGCTGCCGCTTCTCTTTTTATTTTTGATCTTGGAACTTCCACCACTGGAACCACTCTTTTTCTTCCCAAACAAATCCGATACGACTCACACTATAATAGGTCTGGGATATATGTACCTATGGAATAAAAACTGTGCTAATCTGTTAAATATCTAAAGTTGATCAGTAAATAGTCAACTGCCCTCTAACGCCAATGAACGGGGTATCCTTAAAATCCTTACCGCTTTTACCTTGCTCAACCTGTTGGATTCCTCTAATTGAGCTACCAGAGCATTGAAAACACCGACTTATGTAGCACCTGGTCGCTCAACGATCTCCTTCTTTAGAAGTTAGACTTCAAAGTTGATTGGGCAAGAACGTCCATGACGTAATGCCCGGATATTTAATCATTGCGACGATAGACGGTCCTGTAGTATAGTAACTGTTATTAGTTACACCTTCTTGGCTTAAGGATAATTTAATTAGGAATTGAAATAATTGAAAAAAAGATTGCTTTATGATAAGTTGGGCTCATTGGATGCTAACATAGAACTTGGCAAGCTAAATCTATGTATCGAGATGCGGCGACTCAATAGATCTAGACATACCGCTTGACGGGCCTGAAGCTGTCAATCCCGTGTCATCTTATATACATCTAGGAGTAATAATGAGATATGAGGGATATTTTTGATCCAAAATAGTTTCCCTATGAGAGAATGGCACATTCAACATATGGAGAAGACCGTTATCAAGTATATAACGGGACTACCTGAGAATGCAACCGCTTGGGAAAAAAGGCAACATAGGAGATACGGCGGGATAACAAGAATCTACAGGCAAATAAATTATGATATCAAGCATGGCGCAACTAATGAAGAGGTGCTTGAACTACTGGAAGCAATAAAAAATGATTCATCATATCTTAATCTGAGGAATGATGCGAATTGTATGAATAGATTGGCTGAAATCGAGAGCCTGTTCGTTCACGCGACTCAGAGTCTTGCTAGTCCGAGATTTATTGTAGAGTAATACTCTAGGAGCAACTGAACAGATACAGTAAGTCTTGTCTTTTTGCCTGATGAATTCGTTTAGAAGCAAGCAAATTCACTTAATAATCCCCTTTGTGACTATCCCGAATGGTTACTCGACCTCAAGAAAATCGGCAGACCTACAGTTAAACCTATCATATGAGGATCCCTTCTCCATCATCCGGTCGACCATCTAAAGAGCAATACGGGAACCTTGTAAAAAGTAATAGTGATTGTCTCCGTCGTATTCAATGCATTGAAATAATTCGTATACTTTGAATTTGATGACTTGTATGCTCGTAATAGAAAGCGCAAGACTTAACATAAGCTATCGAAATAGAACTTAGATGATATAATTAAATTTTGTTCTTTAGACTAGGAACAAAATGGACTCAGTGACCATGATCATGTTCATCCAATATTTGAAATATGTGCAAGATACCGGGGAACAATGAATCAAGTGATTCTCTTACAGCGCTTTCACTCCCAGGGAGGTTGACTATCACGGTACTCCCTCTCACACCTCCGATGCCCCTTGACAGCATCGATAACGGAGTCCTCTTTTGACCGAATGCCCTCAATGTCTCACTTATTCCACTTACTGGTTTTTCTATCACATTGGCAGTCGCCTCAGGCGTTACATCTCGTGGACCAACTCCAGTTCCTCCACTAGTGAGCACGATATCGACTCCCAGATTGTCGCACAGTCTCAAAAGCTCTTGTTCAATAGCCTTTTGCTCATCTGCCAATATTTTGTATTCCTTTACTTCCACACCGTATTTGGCTAGTCTTTCAAGGATGGCCTTACCTGATTTATCCTCTCTTTCAGTCCTTGAGTCGCTCAGAACCAATACGGCGGCTTGAAGTATCCGATCATATGTTTGCATAAATGAATTTAGCCCACCAGTTTTTTCTAGGAGCTTAATGGATTGTATCTCTAATTTATCATCGATAGGTTTTAACATATCATAGATGGTTAGCGCGGCTATAGAAGCGCCCGTGAGTGCCTCCATTTCGACACCTGTTTTACCTATGTTTTTTACACTAACACTAATAGCGATTACCCCGTCGGCTGTCACGTCGAAATCAACAGCAATATGATCAATAGGTATAGGATGACAATACGGCAATAAATCCCATGTCCGTTTGGCTGCCAAATTAGCCGAAATTTTTGCGGCATCAAATATATTCCCTTTCTCGATTTTTCCCTCATTTACAAGAGTTACTGTGAATGGGGACATTTTAACAATGGCTTGGGCTACAGCCGTCCTAAGAGTATCTTGCTTATCACTTATGTCATACATACCTCCATTGGTCATTTCCAAGATTTTCCAAGAGCTATTTCTCTGCCGGAAGTATAAGTGTACCTCCTAACCATTTTTTACCCCTGTTAGTTATTTCCATTTTCCAAATAGGTACCCTAGCCTTCACATTGTCTATTATGTATCTACAACATTCAAATGCTTCTTTTCTGTGTTTTGATGAAACGATTATGATCACACTTACTTGGCCCACTTTCAAAGTTCCTATTCGATGTGCAATCGTAATTTCTTCTATCTCCCATTTCTGTCTAGCCTCAGATTCAATATCAGAAAAAATCTCTTCTGCCATTGTTTCATATGCTTCATAATTTAAATTTGACAGTTTAAGGTTTTCACTATTAAGTTCTCTGACAGTTCCTAAAAAAATGATTGTTCCGCCAATAGAAGTGTTTTGGTGATCTACAAGTGCTTTATTTACATCGATTGATTCGGATGTTAGATAACCCAGGTAGAGGCTCACCCTCCACTAACTGGTGGTAATACTGCTAATTCGTCGGTCTTCTGAATCAATTCTCTATCATCTGCTGCCCTACGATTTACTGATATGGCGAATTGAGCGTTGACAATTGACAAGATAGGAAATGAATCATAAAGCTTTTTTCTAAGATCCCCTGCAGTCATGTTATATGTCCAATCTACGCCAATTGTATCCTTACCCAAAAGGTCCTTGACTGAAGCATATAATCTGAGGTCTATTTTGCTCACCATGTCCTCTATCAGGTCAAGGATTCAACTCCCTTCGAAGTCGCGTATCTCAAATTGATCTTATCTAATCATTACTCCATTATACATATAATCCAATTGGTCCAACGCATTGACTTTTATATACCTTTCAAATATTCGTTAGGACAGTCCTATAACATCTTACCGAAAATGGGATCCAAGCAGAATATATGGGAAAACCTCCCGATTCTGAATTCGAATACAGAGGTTCCATCTTAACGACGGCGTAACTGAAACTAATCAGACAGATCCTACTAGTCATTAGTTAGGATATAAGCCTCGAATCTGAAAACAAGCATTTCAATAATTTGCCAGTCCTTTGTATTTTCTCTAAATATCTAATGATAGAGCTGCCGAACAGTCATGCCTGATATCGTGATTAATTGTATTACTTAGGTTATCCAAGATAAGTCACTTACCATCCCTTTCCTGTATGTTCTTATATAGAGTAACTTCCACAAGTTTGCCCTTTCTAAGGTCACTACTATGAGTGGTCCTGCTATTCACAATTACTATCCCGTTTGAATGTGTCAACGTAGAAATCAAACTTGCACCGCTGGCGCTAACCGGCTTGGCCAAAAATTTATCATTATCGCGATACACTATAACTCTTACGAATGTCAGAAAATCCTTGTGAACGCTAATGTCTTCGGTAATCCTCGCTTTTAGTTTTGCTCTAAGAGGTCCCTGCGTTCCCAATAACGTGGATAGTATTGGTAATCCGAATGTTGAAAAAGCAGCGAAAGCAGAAACTGGAAAACCAGGACATATGATAATTGGGGTGTTTCCCACAATTCCCAGTCCAGTTGGAGACCCTGGTTTCATAGCGATTCCGTGAACAAGAAGTCCAGGTTTTCCAAGTCTGTCTACTAGCAGAGGGGTATAATCCTTCTGTCCTACTGATGCTCCACCAAACACGACGATCATATCCAGTTTTAATGCAGATTTTAACATCTGAAATATCTTATGTGGATCATCTCTGCACAATCCCAAATCCACGGAAAGTCCGCCAGCATCCTTTACCAAGCAGGACACCATGTATCTATTGCTTTCAAAAATACTCGTATCGTTTAGTGGACGGCATCCAGGATCTGTAAGTTCGTCGCCGGTTGCTAAGATACCAACTTTAGGCTTCTTGACCACAGGGATCCTATCAAAGCCCATAGATGCAACCAAGGCCACATCCTGGGGAATAATCCATGTTCCCTTTCTCAGGACTAACTGTTTTTCCGCAATATCGCTACCCTTGTGAGATACATTATCACCTCGATTAACAGGTTTGGAAATCTTCACTAAATCATTAGCTTCATACGCTGTGTCTTCAAACATAATCACAGAATCTGCACCTTTAGGAAGTTTTGCTCCAGTAGCAATCTCAAGCGCTTGCCCTTTTCCTATGAGGTGCATCATCTCCCGTTCTCCCGCAAGGCCCTTACCTATTATTCTAAGATAAATCGGTGAATGAGGCGAAGCATTAACTGTGCCAGATGAGGAGACCGCAAAACCATCCCTATCTGACCGATCGAATGGAGGAACATTCATAGGAGAATAGAGATCTTCACCAAGGACTCGCCCATTGGATTCCAGTAGAGATGCGTATTCTACTCTCTTTGAATTCATTTTCGGAACGTTAAATGAGGAAAATAATGTGACCAAAGCGTTCTCCACCGAGATGAAATTCCTAGATTTTTTTTTAGATCGGGGAAACTGTCCATTCACGCTGAAAGTCATAAATACTTGCCAATAAGTTTTTGTTTCTACAAGCATGCTTTGAAATACTTCAGAACATGGATTTTTGATGTAACTTTTGGTTGAGTGTTAACCAGAGATTTCCAATAATAGGGGACGGTGGAGAAAACGGACCATACCGTCATTGGGCCTCGCAATGGGTGCTAACCGCAATTGTTGTCATAACCGTTCAAAGACATTAATATAAGCATTATCCAGCTGTAGAAGGGAGAAAGGTTTGAACAACTCCTTGTCTTTCCAGTATTTCGCCATTCCTAAACAAACTGAAAGAGATATTGTCTCCTACTGATTTGTGTTCCTGGATATATGCCAAAAGTTGTTCAAACCTATCTATAGATATCCCATCTATTGCCGTTATTATATCTCCGCCTACTATCTCCCCGTATTCATTTGTGTTACTTCCCTGCAACCCCGCTAGATCCGCAGTCCCATCCCTCTGCAATTTGCTCACTAATACACCGCGCAAATCGGACGGTATATTTGTAGTAGAATTGATCATACGTTGGACCAGGTCTGGAGTGAGAGTCTCTCCAATGATCCCTATTCCAGGGTGAAGATAATAACCATTCTCCACAATTGAAGATGCGACTCGATTGACTATGTTGGAAGGAATAACTGCAGTCACTCCAGGGAATTGTCCCAACGGCACACCCACCGGATTTAGCCTGCCATAAACCATTCCCACGACTTTTCCGGAGGTGTCTAGCAGCGGTCCTCCTGAGTTACCAGGATTCACAGTTACATCTGATTGTATTATATTGGGTATAGAGAATCCACCTGCAGGAAACTCCAATACATAATCAGTTTTGCTAACCAATCCCCCGGTCATAGACGGTCCTGTTGAACCAAAATTGTAGCCGATCGTGACGACAGCATCCCCAACGCGCAATGTGCTTGAATTACCCATATTCACTGGTCTAAGGGTTTTGTTAGCAATCGAAAATTGGCTCTGCATAGCAGATGGGGTAGTTATTGCGTTTTGAACTGCGGCAGTAGTATTGACTTCTAAAATCGCTACGTCACTAAAGGGATCTGCTCCCACTAAGGTTGCAGGATATCTTTCTCCTTCACTTGATATTATATCTACATTCCGAGCTCCTGATAATAAGTGATAAGCTGTGACAATGTGTCCTCTTTCACCAAACACATAACCTGTACCTAGTTCAGTTAGGTTCTGTATCTGAGGATTAAAGAGATTGGTAGGTATCGTATTCACGACGCTTACGGTCGAATGTTTTAGCTCATCGAACAGAATTTGTGG
>DASQUV010000082.1:0-2885 GCA_035641095.1 Nitrososphaeraceae archaeon | reverse complement strand
CTTCACAGTAGATAAGCTGATCCCCTTGTATGCCTACTGCATTTCCTACTTTCCTTTCATTCGAGCTTGTAGGGGATTTGTCATTATCTGCTTCATGTGTCGATTTTTCATTGTAATCTGGTTTACCCTGGCTTTCTGAAGTGCCTAATGCAGTTGCAGCGAAGAGAAAGATAACCATCAAAGACACTATTGACAAACTTCGATGGGCCGCACATGCGCGAACAATAAGCATTTTCATACTATTGATCACAGACCTTGAATATTTGTAATTTCTAATAAAAACAACTAAAATTGAATATAAGGAATCTGGAGTATTTTTGTACTTACTACATATGAATACAGAAATCGCGAATTCAAATCTATGGGAGCTATAACTTTACGAAGCCACGAGGTTGACTTCATTTCTGTTTATTACGTTTCTTTTTATCTCATATTTTATGTCAAGCTTCGAAGAGCCAATTCAACCTGTTTTGCAGCGTCTTCTAAATACAGTTAGGAATTGTTTTCCTAACTTATCTTGTTTATCAATTTTAGTAAACTTTTGTTCTCTACTATGCAATTCATCTATCATCTTCAAGAGAATGCCAAGCCTAAGGCTAGAGTCAATTGAGATGGTTATTGCGGTATTAACCGTGATCTCGTTAATTTTAATCCTAATAGATATTTTCTTTCCTTTAGATGCTGAACATGAGCAATTCGTTTATATTTTTGACCTCGTAGTTGTTCTAATTCTCGCTGCTGATTTCGCCTTTCGGGTTGGCAGATCAGCTAAGAAAGGTCGATATATAATGAACCAATGGTACGAAATTCCGGCGATGATACCGATAATACTCTATGCTTCGGCGGACACATCGACCATAGCTGGTCAAGTGCTCCAACAATTTAGGGTAATTGCATTTTTCAGACTCGTTAGACTTTATTACATTCTTACATTGATTCAGGGAAGTCGATTTGTATTATTATCGGCCTTCTCGATTATAACTATAGTCTTTGGAGCCTTGGGAGTTTATCTTACAGAAGCCGGAAATCCCGAGGCAAATATTAGAAATCTATCTGATGCGTTTTGGTGGGCAGTAGAGACTGTGAGTACAGTGGGTTATGGTGATGTTTATCCAGTTACAGCTGAGGGCAGGATAGTTGGCATATTCGTCATGTTTGCAGGTATCGGAATTCTTGCTACTTTCATAACTGCTCTTGGGAGCAAACTAATCGAACTCAAATTAAATGAGTCTAAACGGGCAAAAAAAGCAGAGCCCTTACCACATGACCTTTCAACAAAGACCAAAGAAATGATCAAGACCCAGATAGATAAAGTAGAAACACTTGATCGGAATGATTTTGACGCACTAATTTCAATGCTGACAAGCATACGCCAACACTATAGTGTCAAGTAGTAAAGGATCTTATCAGAAAACTTCGGCATAAGCGGTACACTCAAATAGTAATGGCGAAGCATGTGAGAAATTCAATCGTGAGTAATCTGGACCGGGTGGGATTCGAACCCACGACCACCTACGTCTCCTCTACCTGTTTGAAGGTATGCAAGGCAGGTATTCTACCAGACTAAACTACCGGCCCTCAGATCCACTACGCTCATGGAGGTATGATATTTATTCCTTTAGAAGAGGAGGGGCATGTGTCGGATATCTTATGAACTAGCCTATATCTTGAAAACTCAAAGTGTTGGGTGCCTTGCAACTTGTTCAAGTTTCAATCATGACTTGGAGCAAACGAGAGAAATTACAAGCATTGATTAAGGGACCCATCTTAGAACCTTCAGGAAGCGTTGGCATCATTAGGTACATTACGCGCCTTTGACGCTATCATCATACTGAATTAATCGAAAGCCTTTTAGGCCCTCACCTCATAAAATGCTAGTATCAATATCTATGTCTACACTTCTGACTGACCGTGTTTGGGTAATGCTCTCCGAGGTGGCCAAGAGAGGAGTATATCCGTTGCACGCGTCTAGACTGGGATTGTACAGAATTCCTATCGATCTAACCAGTAGTGCAGAGACTGCTCAGGTCGCCAGTGAAATGAAAAAATTGGGATTCACTGTAGATACTTATGCTGACAGGATATACATCACTTACAAATGGAGCGAGGAAGAGTTTGATCAAATAGAAAAAAAGCACTTGAAAGCAAACCTTTCTATCACAGTAGAGATTGTTACAGGAGAAGTTGTCGATATTATTTATCAGATTAAACCTTTGGAATATTTCGGTGATGTTTACTGGATTAAAAGCTACCGGAGCAAGGCCGACCAGAATGCCAAAATGATTATCGATACTATTTTGATCAATACCAAAATAGGAGATAAACTAATTGCTCACTATCAAAAGGCTAATAAGCTATCCTTTGAGGAAGCAGTAAAAAAATTACAAGATCTCTCTCCACTAGCAAAAAATCCTAAAAATAGACTTGCTGGGCCGCCTGCTGGTGAAGGTTCTCCAAAATTGCCTGAGGCCAAAGTATCCCCTGCTTCAGGCTCTGAACAGAAGCCCCTAGAGGCGCCCCCTTCCCCACAAATGAACGTTGGAGGAGGTGGAAATACAACCATTTCGCTGACAGGGGGCGGAACAAGTTATTCTAAAGTTGAAGGTCCAATTGACCCTGATTTTAAATCAAAGCGTAGTGTTGTTGGTACATTCCAAGGAATAAAGGTCTGGGGTGAAGTGGATCCTCCTGGACGATTGGGTATCTGGGGATCAGAGGTTACGGTAGATTTTGATATCTGTGTCGCAGATGGAGCTTGTATTGAAGCATGTCCTGTAAATGTTTATGAGTGGCTTGATACTCCTGGACATCCCAGCTCTGAAAAGAAACCATTTATGATAAGAGAAAAAGATTGCATCTTTTGTATGGCATGCGAAAATGTCTGT
>DASQUV010000081.1:0-16729 GCA_035641095.1 Nitrososphaeraceae archaeon | reverse complement strand
AATAAATTAGAAGGTAGTTCTTCGTTTTGTTCAGAATCATTCATATATCCTATTACAGTATCTGCCACGTCTCCAGTATCCTTCGTACTAGCTGCTATCACAACTATCATCTTTTGGTCCAGATTTCCAACGGGATATAGATTGATAAACTTGAACTTATCATACTCCAGAACGTCCCATCTATGCCGCCCGAGCAAACTTTCAACGGCTTCCTTTTCAGCAGCCGCAATAGATCTTATGTCGAGAACAGAACTAATCTTTTCGATTTTTGACCTATCGAACTCTGACTCTGGTGCAATGAAGAGTTCTGATATATTCCCGGATCGATCAATCACAAACGCAGCAAAGATATTTTCATCTATCTCTACAAGGTGCTGAACTCTTTCGAATGACATTCTGCCAGCTTCTCCGAATTAGATCTTGGTGTGACGGGATTTATGCATTGTGTCTCATATGGTACGCTGTTGGGGAGAAATAGGCTGCTAGGTCATTCTTTGCGTTAATGGGGTTTTTGTATATAACTTGTCATATAAAATATAATAGCACTTGGATATCAATTGTCTATGGAAATTGGATATTGAACAGAAGATACTCAGCCTCCTGCGATCTGTCCCCCTAGATAAATATTCAATCCACAGGAAGATAACAACTGAATCCATATTTACCATCTCCAAGGCAATCAATGACCTTCAACAACGAGGACAAATTCATGTTGCGAAGTATAGAAGGGATACGAGAATAGGAATTTCTATCCCTCTGTACTCTCTTCGCCCTCATACCAAAAAAGACAATGAGTTGAATTCTGGAGACTTTCTTGCGGGTATGGCCCTTGATAAACACCCAGAGTACGAATTTGCCTTAAAAAACCTGATATCTCGATACAGGAATTCAAAAATATTGGATGTGGGTTGCTCAACGTCAGCATTCGCTCGAAAGCTCTCAAAATTGAGTAGAAACAGATGCGAAATCATTGGTATTGATATAGTTAATGAAGTAGGTGGTCTTGGTTTCCCACTAATTTTGATGGACGCAATGAATATCGGTTTTAAAAGTAGGACATTTGATCAGGTGATATGTCTAAGTACTATGGAACATGTCGGGTTCGGCCGTCACGATCTCGACGCCAAATACAAAGATCGTAATTGTGGATTAAATGGCGATGCACTTGCAATGAAAGAAATTTGGCGTGTACTAAAAGATAAAGGGACTTTAATCCTTACAGTTCCCTACGGTAGATTAATTATCAAGCAGCAAGGTTATAGAATCTATCATCAAGAGTCACTTTCAATATTGATCAATATGCTCTTTGTTATAAAAAAGGAGTTTTTTGGCCTAAAAAAAGGTAAATGGACGAAGTGTAGTGAACTAGAAGCAAATAAATCAACTTTGTTAGATTATTCAGGTCAGAAGATTCACAGCGAGATAATAGCATGTTTGCTTTTGGAGAAAAGGTAAGATGAAGTTTTGCTTACTATTCAACTGAGGATATTGATTAAATTGTAAGGTATTGAAAGAAGCATAATAGAGTTCTCTTAGGATATTCAAATTGCTCATTCGAGTTTTGTCAGGTACTATTCACCGTGCCATATAGCATTAAAAATATGACTTTGTAATCATAAAGATGAATATGTCAAATCTAATAATACTCAAATATACACAATTTATTTCGTCATGTTCGACAACAAGGAATCTGTAGGATTCTTAACTCATCGAGGACACTCGAGACTAATAATGATTGCTGTATTTGGAGTGCTTGCTCAGTTGGCAATATTTGGTGCCTACGATAATGTAGGAGCAACTTCTAACAATGATGACGATCGAGAATTAGACGTCCAATGCAAAACCGGCAACGAAGATGTGTGTTTGATAGCCGCATGCATGGGCCATCCTTGTGTCTGGTATCAAAATAGTAGCGGTGGCATTGAAAGAAATTTTGATGTCTCCATTACTGAATACAATCCCCCTGGCCTAGATACTTTGGATGAAGACATTGTATCCAACGTTGTAAAGGTTGATGATGGTTGTATGGAATCTACTTCTAATATCAAATTGATCAGCACTAGTAGAATGGACGATGCTACAAGTGTTAACAATGACGACGATGATGATGATGATGATGACAAAGACGACGACAATAACAATGACAGTATATTTGCCAAACTTTTAGATAATGACTATGACACAAAATGGGAGGAAGAAGGATTCGGATCTTTCATACAAGCTGATCTAGGTTCAGTAGAACCAGTCTGTAATGTAGGGATCGCTTGGGACAACGGAGATGAAAGATCTTACAACTTTGTAATATCTACTTCGCGTGATGGCACCACGTTTACTGATGCTCTAAGGGGAACCAGCAGCGGAACTACCGAAGCGTTAGAGACGTACGACTTGACCAATGCAGATAGCAGGTTTATTAGAATTACAGTTTTTGGCAATAATGACGATAACAATGATGAAGATGATACCGCAGCAATAAATGAAATTAGGGTAGGAACTTCTACCACTGGTGGTTCTCAAGTTGAAAACAACTCATCGAGTGGGCAATCAGAGATGTCTGAAGGGTCACTGATCTCTAATAATAATACTTCCTTGTCGTCTAATTCAACTGAGATTACACCTGAGAATTACATTTCTGAAATAACAGATTTGATGGTTGCTGAAGGCTACGAGGATAGATTACAAATGCAGTTTACGGACACCAATCTTCCTCCATCAGTCAGGGACTTGAACATTAAGGCAGCCTCTGTATCTTCCTTGGAGATTGAGCTGAAAGGTTCAGACCTCAGTAGTCCTGATGGATTGGATTACTCGGTTGTAGATCTTCCAACGCATGGTGTTCTAAAAGCCGGGACCGATCAAGATCGGGTTCTATACTATCCACACCCTGGCTACATAGGTTCAGATAGTTTCACATACAAAGCGATTGACGATCATGGGCTAGAAAGCTCCCTAGGAACAGTTGATATTACTATCGAAGGTTCCTAAATGCAGAGAGGAATTTGTATTAGCCCCCCTTATACTTATTTTTGAGCGACAATTCTTAAAGATAATTACTGCAGTGACGACGCCGTCCTATTTCTTTTATATCAAGTGATACATTCGATTTTCCCATATTTACTAGAAAATTTCTTATACATACCACCAAATACGCAGATGAATTGGTCAGGAATATTGTTAAATGCTTCTCAGAATACTCTGTACTCCCCTCAGCCATGATACTTATTTTACAACTTTCTAGAAAATGGTCTCGAGGTTTTTATTGATGCACAAGTGGAAAGTACAAGAGTAGCATACTGACATATTAAATTATTATTTTTTATCTTCAAATTGTTATCGCTTAATCTTTTGGATTGCCAATAATTAATTTATTAGCTTGCAATGTTATAACTAATACTTTATTTTTAACTAACCTGTTTTTAAGCTCCCTATCTATTGTGGCTACAGCACAATTATTGCAGCTAGAATATCTCATGATTGCCTCGTCGGCGTACTTTGATGGAGGAAGACTAATCAAGTCGAATTTAGACCCTACCAAAGATAAAGCCGCCCTTGCCATCCTTGATCGCTTTGGGCCAGAATTGCGTTCCAATAATCTTAGTTCGTCAGCTACTATATTAGGAACAGTGAAATGCAATCTACCCAGAGATGATTCAATACTTTCAAGATTTTGTAATGGGATCGAGCCAAGAACCATCATAAAGCTGGTATCGCATATTACCTCCATTATTCGGATGAAGCCCATCAGTAAGTATTAAATCATCTGTCAATAAGCCTAGCGAGCAATCTAGCCTTCTTGGCATGAAAGTACAAACCTTAAAGAAATGGGATAAAATGAAAGTTAACGCAAGTCCGACATGTCTGCCTTACATCCCCTCGATTAATAACCTACGAAGATGAATCGGCTCCTAAATCCCTTTTCTCTAATGTAGAGTTAAAAATCTGATCACGTTGTAGTATGGCTATTCCGGTTACGTTCCCTAAAATCTCTATTAGCACTATCCACCTTGGGGTGTCCAGGTCCACCGGATTGTTTATTTTCTTAGCAACAGTGCGGATAAGATCTACAGACCTCAAGGAAGAATTGTGCCTCTTTTCGACTAACAATCTAAAAGAATCAGAAGAGGGTATTTTCCTTTTAGACAAATCCATGGCCGCCATCGCTATTTCTGAGGGATTTGAATTAGTAACGAATTCGATTGGGATAACCCTTAGAACATATCTAAATCGCCAGTCTTCTGAATGTACTATCCCCTTGAATTTTTCGATTACCAGGAATGGGTCCAGCCGCGTATTACCTGTGATTAATCCTGAAATATTTGTAATCTCAAATAAAGCACCAGAGTCTCCAATATCATCAAGCAAATCAAGAATCTCATCTATGGCGTCAAATTCTCTGTATCGAAAGGTCGTCGCAATCAGATTGAATTTATTTAACATAATATCTTCTTTATCCGAATCAAGTTTTTCGCAAGCCTATATAAGACATGTATTGTGGCTAGTCATTCTCCTTAAGTTGCCTCCATATTATTTACTTCAAATCCAGTGCCTGTAGTCCAGGCATCAAGTCACCGGCTAGAAATCGGAGTGTAGCACCACCGCCTGTAGACACATGAGTCACTTCTCCTTCTGAAACGCCCGCTGTCTTCATGGCCTGAATGGTATCTCCCCCGCCAACTAAGGTCTTTGAGCCACGCCAAAATGCAAGGGCCATACTCTTCGCAATATTTATGGTTCCATTTGCGAACATTGGGACTTCAAAGGAACCCATAGGACCATTCCAAAATATAGTACCAGAGGTGCTTCCTCCTATCTCCGAAGAATATCTTTGAGCGGTTTGAATCCCGATATCAAACCCCGCTAAACCATTCGGAATATTTCCTTCCACCACTTCTGCTGAAGAACTTTCGTTCATTGAAGAAGAAACTATATGATCCATTGGTAGCATAATTTTTTCGCCATAAGAAGATAAAGCCTCTGTAGCCCATGCCAAATGTTCATTATCTATAAGTGAATTCCCAGTTTTTGATCCTTTGGCAAGCAGAAATGTATAGGCGGTTGCACCTCCGAGTAGAAGCTTATCTGCTTTAGGTAACAAGTTCTCCAGTGCACCAATTTTGTCTTTTATCTTGACTCCACCGACAACAAGGATCAGGGGCTTAATCGGATCATCTCGGATCATGGACAAATATTCAACTTCCCTCTTTAAATTCAATCCAGCTGCTCTTTTATTAAACAGCAGAGCGGCACCACATGTCGAAGCATGTCTTCTATGAGAAGTACTGAATGCATCGTTAACATAAAAATCCCCCATTGAAGCAAGATGATTAGAAAATTCCTGATCATTGAGTTCCTCTTCTTTATGAAAGCGAAGATTTTCTAATAATAGAACGTCTCCTTTTTCCATAGCTGCAATTTCTTTTTCGACCGCACTACCTACACAGTCATTAGCGAATTTGACTTTATTGACTGGAAGAATTTCTGAAAGCCTTTTAGCGACAGGCCCCAGGGAGTATTTTTTCTCGGAACTCATAGGACGGCCCAGATGCGACATTAAAATCAATTTTGCTCCTCGTTTAGTTAGATATTCAATTGTTGGAATAGCCATTCTAATGCGATAATCCTCACCAATTACCCCCTCATCCATGCTGACGTTGAAGTCGACTCTCATCAACACCTTTTTTCCGTAATAATTCGAGTCGTCAAATTCTAAAATACTTCTCATCATTTTTGTTACGTAAGTATGGCGTTCGGATTATAAGCCTTATCACGGATTTCAAACTGGTGGTTGGAAGCTAGTTTCATGCATATCTCATATAAAATAATAAATTTAATTTGAGCTGGAGGACGACGGATAATTCATAATAGTACTGTTACATAGTGATCTTTTTGAAAGCAATTTCTGCTGCACCGGTAAAATGCTTATACTCATTTCACAGAAGGATCCGACTGGAAAATAGGGTCACTTCATTCAAATTAATTTTAGTGTGTTAGAGATAATAGTGATATATTTGAGCAACACAACACTCTAAACCATATTGGGTAGGAAAAAGGGAAGGCTGCGGGAAATATTTAGTAAAGCGATATATGCAGATGATCCCAACCTCTATATTGTAAGTTATCGAGACTTCGATTCAATCTTAGATCTCCCTCTTTTAGAATTTGTCAGAATATCTGAAAACTTTGAGCTAATCCCTCTGACCAGAATATCTAGCATTAAGAGAGAGAATAAAATCTTGTATCAAAAGATTTGTTAAGTCTCACTTACTACAATGTTTCCTCTCATAGTAGCGGGATGGAGAGAGCAGTAATATACAAATTCTCCTGCTTTTTCTGAAGCAATTGCCGTAACAAAATCCTGTTCTGGTGATAGAATAGCAGTATTGATATTCAATTCATCAACGATAAAATCATGCCTTACCAAGTCTTTGTTCACGATAGTCAACTTGTTTGGCTCATCGATTCTAGCGTATATGGTAGGATTGGTTTCGTTGAAGAGATTATCCTTAGCGACAAGCAAAATACCTTCTCTTCTATCAAGGGATGATGGTTGCGGTGAATTTACTAGATTTCCTATACCCCACAACCCTCCAACAGTGATGAAAGAGATGGCTATAATAGCAATAATGTTAGTACGGATCATTTTTTTTGTTGATAACACCAGATTTCAATTTCATCAGGCCATCGGTATAGGTTGTAAAGTGCGCTATCTTGCAATTAAAAGTTGCATCCCTTTATGAAGAATGGAGGAGTGATCCATCTTAGTTCGAAATATGAACATAGATTCGGTATTATATGTCTTCATTCTGTATTTGGTTTGTCAAAAGCTCTGTCTAGATATAATCGGTATACCCGAAATCTATATGACTCGTGTCATTGCAGTAGGAAATATTTATCACCATACCTATTCTCAAGTTATTTTTCAATCCCTATTTCCAGATATGGCTATATATACAGTAAAGCGCGTTGGATGATGATTCTTACAAACCAAGTCCATGAGCCAATATCGGTTAACCCTTCTTGTAGATGCGGGAGGTGGGATTTGAACCCACGGACCCCTTAGGGATGAGGTTTCCCTGCCACATGGATCTGAGCATCGTGCCTACGGTCTCACGCCTTTGGCCATGCTTGGCAACTCCCGCGTTTGTATCACATTTGAATGAACTGAGATTTATATCCTGTCAATTCGACTCGATATTAGAAAATGTTTGGTTTCTAAGGGATTGATAGTTAGACACACACAGCTTCCGGTCGAGAGTTGACCAATTAGAGTAAAAATACCTTTAGGAATTTTGCTTTACACTGTTAATGTTACGATGCCAAATATAACGAATATGATGAAGTCCTATATATCATCACATCATGTGGTACTAATCAAGGCAACTTGAACAAGAAAAGAATGGATATGGATAAATGTATCCAGAATCTGATCCCGGGAATTTCATTGTAGATCAGCAATTGGAGGGTAGCAATTATACCTTACTGTCTCTGCAAAGCTCCATAATATAATATATTTTCCTTATGCCCAGTGACCCGCAAAAGATGACACAGAGTAGAATTAACAGGCAGCCTCCAAATTGCAAAAACTTGAAGCATTTCCTTAAACTCAGTATAGAAACATTTTTGCCATTTTCAAGGACGAATTCAGGAACATACTTAAATTTGATAGCTGACATTATCCTATTATTGTACGAACATGAAGGTATGCAGATCTCATGGACAGGCCATGATGGGTTCAGAATAAAAGGAACTAACAGCCAGAGTAACCAATTGACGGTCTATATCGATCCCTACCAACTATCTTCCAACTACCAAAATCAAAATGACGCAGATGTAGTTTTGATAACCCATGATCATTTCGATCATTTAAGCATAGATGATCTGAAAAAAATAATTAACAACAATACAAGTATAATATCAGCCACCGAGTGTGTTGAAAAACTAGCTGAATTGAAAGTGAAAGAGATAAATGGAATAAAGCCTGGCGAAAAAACTACTATTAAGAATCTGAAAATTGAAGCAGTTCCTGCTTACAATACTAATAAAAAATTTCACCCAAAGTCTGATGGGAAGGTAGGATTTGTCCTAGTGGTGAACGAAAAGAGGATATATCATGCTGGTGATACGGATTTGATTCCAGAAATGGAATCTGTGGATTCAGATATCGCACTTGTTCCTGTCTCAGGTACTTATGTAATGAATGCGGAAGAAGCTGCTAACGCTGTCAACAAACTACTTCGCCCTAAGATAATCGCAATACCTATGCATTACAACGCTATAGTCGGTACAGAGGAAGACGCTAAGAAATTCAAAGAACTTGTTAATGTTTGCAAAGTAGAAATTTTATCCAAAGATTGAAGAGGTTCAATTATAAATCTAGCGGCCTAAGTAGACTGTTTTAAAAAACTTATATATTATCACTTTATTTCATATGATTGAAAATGGCTGCTAAGAAAAAAGCAAAGTCTTCAAAGAAAGGAGAGAAGAAATCAAGCCGATCCTCAAAGAAGTGATCATTTTATAGTTATCTGATCACAGCGGTTCTATGAGGTCACTGAGAATCTCTCTTATTCTTTTTGTATTAGTCTATATCCATCGATCCTTTTCGTTGAGAACTCACTTCTGTGGCAGCGGTCGGTCTTGACGTATTTCATTAAATTTGATTATTTGGAGTACCGTTTAAAAATTGAATGTAATATATGGCGATCTGTGGCAGTTAATTGATTCTTCAAACAGTTCTCTCTCATTTCGATATTGGTATTCTTAAAAATAGAATTTGGAAGAGTCCTTAGGGGCATACCAACAACAACATAGTAGAACAGCTTTGCTACTTGATGTTAGTCGCGAATTCCATTTACTTATTTGTAGTCTGAAACTTTCGATATTTTCTAAACTCAGCAACCCAAATGAATATTGATGATGATCGCGACTTCACTAGCACATGATACCGTCAAGATCTTTATATGGTAAGCCCAATTTTGTATAGCAGTCTCCATGCCATTTTAATTTTCAAATTGCTTTAAGATTAAAGGTGAAAACTCCTAAATTTAAGAAAGAGTGCCGTATTCTAAGGCTATGAAACAGGTTTCAATTCCTTCCGCGAACTAGTAGGAAAACACTAACTATAAAAAGCTTGAATGTATCGTAAAGGAACGAGCAGATGTGGCAGAGTGGTCTTCTCTTAATGGGAACAAAATAATGCGTCGGCCTTGAGTGAATCAGGTCAGAAGATAGCCGATTCGCCTTCGGGTGATCAGGAGTTCGAATCTCCTCATCTGCGCCCTTTTTCCTAGAATTGCTGCTCCTTTCTAATGGTTCCTCGACGGTGTTTTTTTGGCAGTTTTAAGCTATGCGCTGATTTGATCCTTCTTTCCAACTTCGAGACTATTTCCTTCGATGCCGATATCGGATCGTATGCCACTGCCTTCGCATCTACAATACCATTGTTTGTCATTATTCTGGCTCGAATGGAGTATTTTCTTGTTTTGTGTTTGTCTACGTAGATAGTGACCAACTGAATATTCTCTAACTTTCCTTCGATCTTTTTCAAGAATTTTGTCAGGTTTCTTTCGATCTCATTTTTATCATCTTCACTTTCAGGATCTGAAATATGTATGAATGTAGGACCCCCATGCTTTGGAAGTAATAATTCAAGTGCATCTTTTGGTGTAACCACACCAATTGGACGTCTATTTCCCACCACAACTACTTCTTCGTGATTCTTTAAGTCGTCAGTCAATTCATCTAGCTTTGATCCTTGTTCCGCAGAATAAGCATCCCGCATCATATCCTTCGCCTTTACCTCGCGTGCTATTGCCATTGTACCTGTACCAGGAGACTTGCTCGCTCTCTCTCTGGGTTTGGAAATGATATCTGCAATATCCAGTACATTTACAATTCCTGTCAAAATACCTACTGTGTTGATTACAGGCAACCTTGATATGTTGTACCTCCTCATCTTTGAAAGAGCGTTCCCAAGAGTATCGTCGCCCTCTTGTACTATAGCACCACTCATAACTGAATCTACAGTAGAATGACCAAACTTAGAGTTCACTACAATGTCCATCTCGCTAACTATTCCTACGAGTTTAGAGCTATTCTCTATGACTGGAAACGCGCGATTTCCTGTATTCAGTATCATCTCTATAGCTCGCTCTACCGTAACCTCATGACTTAAAGTTGGAGTTTTCGATACGAAACTCTTAAGCTTAGATTCAGGGAACGCATTAACTGAAAGAAATTGCTTTGCAAATACCATCCCCAAATAGTTAGTGCTATTTTTCACAATAGGAATCTGGTTTATTCTGTGGGAATGCATTAGATTAAGTGCCTTGGAAACAGTATCCTCTGGCGTCAAGGAAATCACATCCTTTATCATAATGTCTTCAACTTGCATTGTGGTTTATGTTGATCCAAATCATTACATTAAAAACCTTCCTCTACTTATAAAAAACAATTGGATGGATAACAGACGCATTCTCATTATTGCGGCCATAATAATAATACTTATTAGCGTACTCACAATGTATCTTGCTCCTTCCGATACCATTATCCCTATTCCTAATCCTAATGAAAATACTACCTCCAGCAGCAATAATAATAATAATAATAACATCAGCACAGCCACTCAGGGTGGTTTTAGTCAGCAGCTTCCATAAGATGGGCCTAGAATAAATGCTAAAGAGTAAATTGTTGATTTAATAGATTGCCAATTTTAGGATCGGCAGAGATGTGTTATAGTTTTCAAATAAATGATGGATGTTGGGATTCACGTTGTTTATTACACTGCTATTCCTGATCCTATTAATCTCCATCTATCAGATATCCTTCTACTGATAGCTACTCGGCTATTTGGTAACAAACAGATTGGCTTCTTCAGTTTAATCTCAACTTTTGTGGAATCTTTAACATTTGTAACTGTCCCTAATGTAGCGGCCGTTCCTATGTTCAATCTGAGAGGTTCTTTGATTCGAATAGGATCTACTCTTACAAGTTCTTGAGTTCCAACCGCAGTATCAAAAAGATAAACCTCGATACTTGTACTATCTACGTTATCAGGCAGAGTGGATGGCTTTCCTACTACGGAACCAATGAGTGAATCACTTTTTATAAAGGTAGGATCTAATTTTGTCCCAATCGCAACTAAGCCACCAGGTCTAACGGATTCAACTAAACCTGCACCTGTTCCTAACGTTGAGATGGCGGAAGTAATAGGCTCATATCTATCCTTCTTCTCATCAAAGAAGCCGGGCCTAATCTCGATCTCGTCTCCTATCGAAAATTCTCCTTGTACTAGAGCTCCTCCTATTACACCACCTTTGACCCTCTGGACTTGAATTCCAGGTTTGTTCACGTCAAAAGATCGCAATACATGCATTATGGGTTTAGCAGCTTTATTTCGAATCGGATTCTTCAGTTTGTTTTCTATGGCTTCGATAAGGGCATCCACGTTTACCCTATGTTGAGCTGATACAGGAACGATGGGAGCCTCCTCGGCAGTGCTGCCACTGACAAATGATTTGATTTCGTCATAATTCTCCAAAGCACTTTCATCTTCAATCAAATCTACTTTGTTCTGAACGATCACTATTTCCTTTATCCCCAATACTTGCAACGCCAAAAGGTGTTCTCTGGTTTGTGGTTGAGGAACTTTTTCATTTGCTGCGATAACAAGTATTGCTCCGTCCATCAGAGCTGAGCCCGAGAGCATATTCGCCATCAAACTTTCATGACCAGGTGCATCTACAAAACTGACTACGCGTAATAGATCTCCTGGTTTACTACAATTCACGCACGTTGGACTAGTGGAATAGCAGCCTGGTGCCGGGCAATCAGGGCACTTGTAAAAGGCTGCATCTGCATACCCAACTTTGATAGTGATACCTCTCCTTAATTCCTCACTGTGGGCACTAGTCCACACACCTGTAATCGCTTCTACTAGCGTAGTTTTACCATGATCGACATGTCCTGACGTCCCAATATTGATATTGGGTTGGTAGCCATATTCTTTAATATACCAGTCAGGTAGACTCTCTTTCCAATGCAATAATCATCGTAAATTCACTGGGAATATTAAGGTAAGGACAGGCTCTTCTGATTAAAAGAGATCAAAAACCATTTGGCAGTTACGAATCCGCTTAAGGATTCTAATAAGATAATATTTTCGTCCTATCGGCTTGTCGGATTTAAGCCATGTAATTGTACATCCTACATATGATGGTTGATGCTGGTCTTGTAAATTTAGAAAATATGATTTGATGTCGAAAGTCAGTGTATCACGATTTGGATTCTTCTTCTACAGACTTTTCAGTTGCCGAATTTTCTGGTAACTTTCCCTCAAGTAGTTTACAATTCAGCTGATATATTTCCTCTGTAACCATATTGCCTCTAATTAGCTTTCTGATCCTAACTCCAGGATTACGGTTACGCATCCCTACTCCTCTGGCAAGCAAGATATACTTTTTTACTCCTCCATGAAGATCAGGCCTCATTGGTGTGCCTGATTTGTCACTGCCCCCTGTTATCTGCATTTTACCATTAATACCAACTACATTTGAGTCGATGACGTCACCTATTTTTAACCCGAGAAGGGGGTTTGCTACTTTGTCCTTTAATTCCTGACTGACACTTTTTCCAGTACTATCCGAGATGACAACCTTGAATTGCGCCAATACACTACTTCTGTGATCATGCAGCAGTTGGGGCTTTAATTAACTTTTGGATAATTTTTCCAATCCGTTCTTGGTAATACGAACCTCTCTCATCAGAGTTTTTGATTAGGTAGTCTACTCAAAATAAGGTTTAGTATGCAATTATTCAGTGTCTAGAATCCACTCTTGTTCAAATTAGCCTGATAATCATCTGATAAATTCTGAGCTATCCCCGTCATAGTCTCCAAGTAGGAATCGTACGAGGAGCTAAACCCGCAATGACTACAACCAACCTTAGTCATATCTTCATCGACTTCAGCTTCATTTCTACACTTCGGACATTTCGCTTTCAACAAAGTCACACAGATAGTCTGCAGTTAAAACTGTATTAACTTTTGGTTCCAGTTCGTGTATCAAACAATCGACAATAATATTATTATTTTCTTAATAACAATTTTATAAAAAGTTCCACCTAGATGGAGAATTGAGCTTGGATGCCAATATCATGATATATTATTATTTGACGGCTTTGATTTTAGATGAACAATGTAATAATGTAGGTTTATTTGATACCCTTAATTAGGCCTTCCTGCAGATCTAACTCTAAATTGATTCACATAAATAGACCCTGGCTTACAGATGAGGAAAAAAAGGAAATATTAACAGTGCTAGATGATGGCGTTCTTACCTCTCCTGCATTGGAAGGAGGGAAGAGAGTCCAGGAATTCGAATCACTTCTTAGACGGTATTTAAACATTAAGCATGCGATTGCAGTGAATTCTGGTACTTCTGCACTATTAGCTGCATTATTAGCATTAGAATTGAAAGAAGGTGATGAAGTACTCCTACCTTCATTTACTTTTGTAGCATCAGCTAATTCTGTAGTCGCGGCTGGAGGTACACCTGTATTCGTCGATATAAACAATGCTGACTATACTATCGACATTAAGGATCTTGCTACGAAGATTACGAAGAGAACTAGAGCTATCATGCCTGTTCACCTTTACGGCCATCCGGCTGATTTGGATGAAATATCTGAGTTAGCGAAAAGCAATTCTCTCGAAATAATAGAAGACGCATGCCAATCATTGGGTTCTAGATACAGAGAGAAACAGACTGGAACAATTGGTTCAATGGGCTGTTTTAGTATGTATGCCAGCAAAGTACTCACATCAGGAGAGGGCGGCGCAATCGCAACCGATGATGATCTGCTGGCTGATCGATTAAGAATGGTACGCAATCATGGAATGGTACAAGGTTATGACACTAGGGTATTCGGTCTCAATTTAAGACTTCCTGAAATAAGTGCTGCGATAGCGAAGGGCCAAATGAAAAAACTTGACGATATGTTAGAAAAAAGAAGAAACAATGCAAAATTGCTAACCGAGTTGCTTACACATTCTGATGTCGACGGATTCGCAACACCAACCGAACCGGAGGATGGTCACAAGAAATTTAATTGGTATCTTTACACGGTGGCACTAGGCAGTTGGGAGACTGACGGGAAGATTGGCACATCTGATCTTCTAGACCATGCTGGCCACCGAGATCTAGTGAAGGATGAGATGACAAACAGTGCTAAAATCGGGGTGGCCGTATATTACGATCCTCCTGTTCACTTGACTCCATTCTACAGCGAACTTGTGCGATCTCGACTCTCGAATGAGAACCGAGCAATGGCTAGCAACCTGAAGACTACGGAATGGGCAAGCAAACATGTACTTTCCCTTCCTGTGCACCCGCTTCTTTCCGCCGAGGATATTGAATATATTGCAAATAGCTTCAAATTGGCCAAACAAAATATAAAAAAATGAAAGTGTCAATTAGTCTATAAGTCTTAATATCGCAAATTTCTATCCGATATATTGCGACTTATCATCTATACTGGTAAAGGTGGGACTGGAAAAACAGTAAGTGCTTGTTCAACTGCATTAAAGTCGGCTGGTTTGAAATCCAGAACGCTTCTTGTCTCTGCCGACCCAGCTCACACATTGGGTGACGCGTTGATGGAAGGAGAAATAGGAGGAACACCCACGAGAATTTCTGCTAACTTGTACGCTGCTCAAGTGGATCCAGTTGCAGAGATGGATTCTCATTTCAAAACAATATTCTCTTATTTCGCCTCGTATTTTCAGATTAGAGGCGTTGATGATACTATTTCTTATGAGTTGGCAATGTTGCCAGGGATGACGCAGTTACTCTCCTTATTGAGGATTGAAGAGGCTGTAAGCTCCGGAGATTACGATGTGATAATTCTTGACATGCCAGCTTCAGGTGAGGCCTTGCGATTCTTGTATTTTCCAAAACTTGTAGGAAGCCTGAGTATGAGGCTCTCGGGCCTTGCAGGTTTTGTTAGTGGTTTCGGCCGACTACTTCAGCCGTACTTTTCAGGCCCCGCTCTCTCGAGTGAATTGATGAAGACTGAGGCGGATTTGCTTAGTAAATTGGAGGGACTCGCAAAGATAATTTTTGATCAAAACGTAACTAGTCTTAGGTTATTGGTTAATGCTGACAGCTTTAGCATGGAAAATGCAAAGAGGACCTTGATGTCAGCCAATTTGTACGGTATTAATGTAGACATGATTATTATCAACAAAATCATGCCTCAGATACGTAGTGAAGATGGTTTCTTGGCCAATTGGGGGAATCTTCACCAAGCTAGAGTGACAGAAGCTAGATCTACCTTTTATCCATTGCCAGTTAAGGAGGTCCCTCTTTACAATGATGAATTAAAAGGGATAAAGATGCTTAAGCAAAACGCTGAGATCCTCTTCGGGGATCAAAATCCAAGTCAAATTTTTTACCGTGAAAGGGTTTTCGAATTTAATAGTAATACCACCGGCCTTACATTGAAACTAAAGGTTCCTTTTACTCAGAACGCCGACTTTTTGGTGGAACGCATCTCAGACCGGCTTACCATCAAAGTAGCCACAAATATAGGTTATGTTGTAAATGTAATTCCTTTGCCCGCTATTACATTAGGAATGAAACTCAAAGCCGCACGATTAAGTAATAAGGAATTAGTAATTTTGTTTGAGTATTAGAAACATAAAAAAATGAACCAAATTAGAATAAGTTTCGAAACTGTGCATTTTTATATCTAAATGTCTAATACGAATCCTTCATTACCTATAGATACTACATGTGCTAAGCTTTTCGTAACAATCTATGAACGAGGCCTTATCAATGCTAATAGGAATAACTATATGCGCTATGTATTTGGTTGGTACGGTTAGCCTTTCTGACCTTGTTCCTGCTAAAGCTCAGGACTTGAACACTAACCATTCAATTATAGAAAACCTACCCGTCATAAACCAAGGTACGCCATCATCACAACAAACTAATACTGACAAAGTTGCATTTAAGATTAAAGGGATAGACTACTCTACCAAAATTGCACAGATGTTAGTTACTATCGATGGTAAGACTTATGCTAACACCTTTGATCCGATATCCTTGTTGGATCCTCATGATGATGATCAGGGACTGATACAATTTAGTATGCTAGTTCCCAAAGATGCTATAAAGCCAGGAAGTACATACATTGCATGCATTAAGATCCTGGAGGACACAGATAGCTTTGGCAATAATTCGGCATGTCACTCTGGCTCAACAGATGAATTACACTCCTTAGGGGAAAACCAAAGCCAATGGGTCAATCTATATCTATGATTCTGTGATACACCTTTATTTAATGGAAAACAATCCTTTAGTTTACAACACTGCTTTACTGGATACGCGAGCTAACTTAGCAGCGTGTCAGCCGTATGGGACAACCACGAATTCATGTTGTCCTCTATACTATTTTTTGGATCGTTCTGTCCGGTAATACCAATGGTAGATAGCGATCAAACTATTCTTGCAACACGCGAGCAGATCTGGCTACATTGACTCTGTCAGATTAGTAAGCCCTTCAAGAGGATGACTACAATTATGCACCTTTTTATCCCCACCTGCTGATGCTCTTCTAGCAAATTTACAATTTACTAGTGCTTTATGCTTCACCAGTACATAGTTGTTATTAAAGCAAATATATTTATTGACTAGAAACTTAATAATTATTAATATCAGATGACAATTGT